>JBAVMB010000430.1:0-5750 GCA_049689615.1 Allostellaceae bacterium | reverse complement strand
GCTCAACTCCGTGGCAGCCTTGACGTGCGGGTCTAAAGGCGCGACGGTTAACAATGTAACTATCCGCGAAGGGGGTGGTGGTGGCAGAAACACACGCGGCGCCCGCTTTCACGATCGAAAAATTTCTGCCGTTCCGCCTGTCCGTCTTGAGCAATCGGCTGACCCGGGCTGCGGCGCGGGTTTATTCGCGGCGGTTCCGGCTGTCCGCTCCGGAATGGCGGACGATGGCGGTTCTCGGCCGTTATGGCGCCATGAACGCCAACAGCGTCGTCGATCGCACGGCAATGGACAAAGTACGGGTCAGCCGGGCGGTGGCGCGGCTCACCGCGGCCGGCCACATCACACGCCGGATCGATCCAACCGACCATCGGCGCGCGATCCTCGATCTCACGCCGCAGGGCACGACGACCTACCAGCAGATCGTGCCGTGGCTGCGCGCGGTCCAAGACGAAATTCTCGCCGCGCTCGATGACAGCGAACGCCATGCGCTCGAGGCCATGCTGGTGAAGCTCGAGCAGACCGGCACGGCGATCGCCCCGACACGTGCCGCCGAGGAATCCGACGACTAGCTAACGCAGTTGGCCGCCGATCTGGCCGCCAAAGATCGGCATGTCGAGCTTGAGCGTGCGCGTTTTCTGCTCAACCGGATAATTCGGACGATAGATCGTGAACGATTTGTCGGTGCGGCCCATCGTGCCGCCGATGGTGAAATGCGCGATGGACGTGTAATCGGGACCCGAAAGCACCGTAGTAAGGCGGTGCATCTCGGTCAAGTCGGCCCAGAACCCGTCCTGCGCGATGACGAGATCGATGCCAAGGTTACGGATCAACGCGCCGATCTGCGCCGGCGAATAGTCCATCTCGCCAACGCCGCGGCGCCTTTCGATGGCAACGCGCAGCAGCAGCTTGTCGGCTCGGATCGTCCAGATATCGCGGCGATCCTCGCGCATGCGCAAATCGAAGACGAAGTTGCCGTCGCGATAGCCGGAAAACAGGATACGCGCGTTGGCTGGCACGCGGTCGACGACGTAATCCGCCATTTGCTTGTAGCCGGTCACGGTCGGCACCGGATCGTAAGCCACGGCCCAGCCAAGCATCCCAGCGCCGACCGCCAGCGCAACCAAGCCGCCCAGGCGTCGCGGCCGGAGTTGATCGAGTGCGCACGCCGCCAGGATCGCAAGCGGCGGCACGGCCGTCATCAGGTGGCGCGGCTCGCGCACTGCGATCGCCGTGAAAAACCCATAGCCAACGAGTACCCAGCCAAGCAGCAGCCACGTAGGCCAGCCCTTGAGCGCCGAGATCCGGCCGGCGATCAAAAATCCAAGGCCGGCGACCGCCAAGCCGAGCATCGGCCAGCCGACGATCTGCGGCAGCAAGGCAGGATAAAAGGTCCACGCAGCGGGGCTCCAACGCGGTAGCTCGCCGGCGAGATCGGCGGCCGATTGAAAATTCGCAACACCGAAGGTCAGCAGCAGCCCGATCGCCGGCAGCGCGCCGATTACACCGGCCGCTGCTGCCCACCACAACCGGCGGTCGCGCAAAAACGACCGGCCACGCGCGGCGACCAGCGTCAGCAACAGTACCGCGGTGATAAATGCGACATTGTATTTGGTGTAAAGCGCCGCCAGCAGAAACAGGACCGCAAACACCAAGTCACGGCCGCGGTCGAAGCGCAGGAAGCACGCGAAGGCATAGATGCCCCAAACCAGCCAGGCCATGGCCGGAACGTCGAGCATGACCTGACGGCCCCACAGCGCCAGTTCTGGCATGCCCATCAGCATCAGGGCGGCGCCGAGTGCCGCGGCGCGAGATGTCCAAAGCCGCGTTAGGCGGTAAACGCCCAGGCCAAGCAGCGCATAAAACAGCGCCACTGTTGCCTGCGCGGCAAACTGCGTGACGCCCGCCAGGGCAAAGACGACTGCCTCGAAGGCGTAGAACAGCGGCGGATAGAACAGGATCGAGAGCGACGGATATTGCAGGTAATAGGCCTCGGCCCACGTTACTGGATGGCGCGGCAGGGCGACGATCAGATCCTTGAGGAAGGCGCCGTTGAGGGCGTGGCGGGGCGCATCGCTCCACGCGAAACCGCCACCGAGCGGCGACGTCGCCAGCAGCGCGCTGGCCGCAACAACGATCGCGATAGAAGGTGCAAAACGACGCACGAGACGGAGCCAGCTCCGAACGCGTTCGGCGTTGTGCCAACCTGCATCCGCAGTCGAAGGCGAAACCATTCCGTCCGGTCTCCCGATCAGGTGCCGCGATCCTATGAAGTGAAAGTTAAGATCGGCGAAACGGGGTGATTGCGCGTCACTATCCCGTGCTATAAGCCTTTTTCCGACAAGGCATTTCGGGGGCATCCGCGGTGGCCGGCGCGACCATCTTGATCCTCAACGGTCCGAATCTGAATCTGCTCGGCGTGCGCGAGCCGGAAACCTACGGCCGCGACACGCTCGCCGACATCGAAGAGGCGTGCATGGAGCGCGGCTCAGTGCTCGGCCTGACGGTCGATTTCCGTCAGACTAATACCGAAGGCCAGCTGGTCGAATGGATTCAGGAAGCGCGCGAGAACGCCGACGGCGTCATCATCAATCCCGCCGGCTATACGACGACATCGGTGGCGATCCTCGATGCGCTGCTTGCGGCCGAGCTGCCGATCATCGAAGTGCACTTGTCCAACATCCATCGCCGCGAAGCCTTTCGCCATGATTCGCTGGTCAGCCGCGCCGCGACCGGCGTGATCTGCGGCCTGGGCGCTCACGGCTACCTGCTTGCGCTCGAAGCGATGGCGCGACTGCTCGAAACCGACAACGACTGATCCGGGGTTCGATGACCAAACAAAGTGATTTGATGGTGGATGGCGATCTCGTGCGCGCGCTCGCCGCGCTGCTCGAAGAGACCGGCCTGAGCGAAGTCGAATACGCGCAGGGCGATCGCCGCATCCGCGTGGTGCGCAACGCGCCGACAGTGCCGGCAGTGACCGTATCGATGCCGCCGCCTTCGGCGCCGGCCGGCGCACCGGTCGCAGAGGCCGAACCGCTCGGCGCAGTCAAGGCGCCAATGGTCGGCACAGCTTATCTGGCGCCGCAACCCGGCGCCGCCCGCCTCGTCAACATCGGCGATCACGTACGCGAGGGCCAACCGCTGCTGGTTATCGAAGCGATGAAGGTGATGAACCATATCCAGGCGCCGCGCAGCGGCCACGTGAAGGAGATCCTGGTTGCCGACGGCACGCCGGTCGAGTTCGGCCAGATTCTGATGGTCTTGGAGTAGGCGCGTTGGAATGTCGGGCGGCGTGACGACGGGCATAAACTGACATGTTCGAGAAGGTGCTGATCGCTAATCGCGGCGAAATTGCGCTGCGCATCCACCGGGCATGCAGGGAAATGGGCATTCGCACGGTCGCGGTGCATTCGACAGCCGACAACAACGCCATGCACGTGCGCCTCGCCGACGAAAGCGTGTGTATCGGGCCGCCGCCAGCACGCGAAAGCTATCTCAACATTCCCGCGATCCTGTCGGCAGCGGCGATCACCGGCGCGGACGCCATTCATCCGGGCCTTGGCTTCCTCGCCGAGAACGCCGAATTCGCGCAGATCGTTGGCGAGCACGACCTCGTCTTCATCGGCCCATCACCGGAGCATATCCGGCTCATGGGCGACAAGGTGGCGGCGAAGCGCACCGCCCAAGAGCTCGGCATTCCGGTGGTTCCAGGCGGCCACGCCGTTACCGACCTCGACCAGGCGCGCGAAGAAGCCGACCACATCGGCTTTCCCGTCCTGATCAAGGCCGCAGCCGGCGGCGGCGGCCGCGGCATGCGGGTGGCGCGCGACAAGGCCGAACTCACGATGCAGTTTCCGATCGCACAAGCCGAAGCGCAGACCTTCTTCGGCAACGGCGCACTCTATCTTGAACGCTTTCTCGCCAAGCCGCGCCATATCGAGGTGCAGATCCTCGGCGACGGCCAGGGCAGCGTCGTGCATCTCGGCGGCCGCGACTGCTCGCTGCAGCGCAAGCACCAGAAGCTACTGGAGGAGACGCCCTCGCCCGGCCTCAACCTGACAGAACGGCAGCGGATCTGCGAACTTGCGGCAACGACGATGCGCAAGCTCGGTTACAAGAGCGCTGGCACGCTCGAATTCCTCTACCAGGACGGCGAGTTCTTTTTCATCGAGATGAACACGCGTCTCCAGGTCGAGCATCCGATTTCGGAAATGGTCACCGGCATCGACATCGTGCGCGAACAAATTCGCATCGCCGCCGGCGCGCCGCTCGGTTATCGCCAGGAAGACATCAAAATCTCAGGCCACGCAATCGAGTGCCGCATCAATGCCGAAAATCCTGAGACGTTCGCGCCCTCGCCCGGCGTGATTCAGCGCTACCACGCACCCGGCGGCATGGGCGTGCGCGTCGACAGCGCGCTCTACCAGGGCTACACCGTGCCGCCGCATTACGACAGCCTCGTCGCCAAGCTGATCGTGCACGGCGGCACGCGCAACGAATGCCTGATGCGGCTGCGGCGTGCGCTGGAAGAGTTCGTGATCTCGGGCATCGAGACCACCATTCCGTTACACCAGAAACTGATGACGTCGGAAGCATTCCTCAACGGCGACTATGACATCGGCTGGTTCGAGCGCACCTTCAACGGCAAGGCATGACCGCTGTGACCGGTGAAAGCCGCTCTTGATCCGGCGCCCGCCGCGTACCACGCTTCGTTGGCGCATGCCGTACGAACTCAACACCGACCTGCTATTGCGCGCCTACGCGGCCGGAATCTTTCCGATGGCGGATTCGGCCGACGATCCAGAGCTCTTCTGGGTCGACCCCGAGCTGCGCGGCGTGTTGCCGTTGGACCGTTTCCACCTGTCGAAGCGCCTGGCGCGCACCGTCCGTTCGAGCCATTTCGAAGTGCGTTGCGACAGCGATTTCGCAGCTACGATCCGCGGCTGCGCGGAATCCACGGAGCAGCGGCCGAAGACCTGGATCAACGAGCAAATTCTGACGCTTTACACCGCGCTCTACCGCCAGGGCTTCGCGCATAGCGTCGAATGCTGGCGCGGTGGCGCATTCGCCGGCGGCCTATACGGCGTGTCGCTCGGCGGCGCCTTCTTCGGCGAGAGCATGTTTTCGCGCGAACGCGACGCCAGCAAGGTGGCCTTGGCACACCTGGTGGCGATGTTGCGCCGCGGTGGATTCACATTGCTCGACGTGCAGTTCGTGACCCCTCATCTCAAGCGCTTCGGCGCAGTCGAAATCCCCCGCACCGAGTATCATCAGCACCTCGCCGCGGCGCTGCGGCGCAAGGCTCATTTCCCGGCTGGCTTGGATGGTGCCGCAGTCGATGCCATCTTGCAGTCGAGCACATTGACATCATAGACAGGGTCCTCGAGCGCCGAAATTGCCGGCGACGACGCGAACATCCAACCGCTGAAGACGAGCTTGGTCGCGGCGGAATTGGCGTCGGTACGGACCTCGTCAATCTCGAGGAACGCGGCGGTATTTGGCGGCTCCTCGGGCGGCTGTTTGACGCAGGCGCGCACGGTGATGACCAGCGTGCCGAAATGCACCGGCTGATCGATCGGCGCATCGAACCGCGACACGCGTGCCGTAATCTTGTCCAGCCCTTGGAGCACCGCCGCGGCGGCATGCGGCTGATCGTCGGTTTGAGGCTGGGTTTTGGTTGGCGGCTTGAGCTGTATTTGCTGCGCGCGCGCCGGCATCGCGGCTACCGCCAGCGCAATCAAAACGAATAC
>JBAVMB010000429.1:0-5218 GCA_049689615.1 Allostellaceae bacterium | reverse complement strand
AAGGAAGTCCGCATCCTGCTCGAGCATACGACCAAGGACGGCGCGCCGCGGATCAAGGAAAAATGCAGCTATCCGCTGACCGCGCAAGCGTGCGTCAAGCGCATCTATACCAATCTGGCGGTGATCGACGTGGCGCCGAACGGCTTGGTGGTGCACGAGATGGTCGAGGGTCTTGATCTCGTCGGCTTGCAGAAAGTGACCGAGCCCAAGCTCACGCTCGCCAACGACTGGAAAAAGCTGACGGCGCCGGCAGTGTAACCGTCAGCCGTTGCGGAGGTTCCGCACCAGCGCCATCCAATTGCCTTGCGGTGCGGCGCATTCCTCGCCGGCGTGCGGTACCAGTGCGACGCCGCCGAACTTCCACATCTTGCGCCACAGCGCCAGATCGGCGAGCGCTTTGCCTTCGACGCGGCGGCGAATGCGGCGGTGCATGTACCAGCGGCCGAAGGTGAAATAGATCAGCACGCCGGCAACGGCGACACCGGCCGCCACTTGCCAGCCGCGGAACCACCACGCCGCAATCGCGAGCGCGAGTCCGCCATAGGCCCAGATGTTGCCGTCGGCTTCGGAGCCGACCGGACTGTCGAGATGCGCCAGCTTCTTAAAGTCGAGACGCAGCGCGACTTTGCCTTCGGCACGCAACCGGCGCAGCACCGAGAATAACTTTTCCGCGGTTTCGTCAGCCCCGGTGGTGCCTTCGGCGAGACTCATGCTTTGCCGTTCAGCCGTTCGATGATTGCAGCGATGCCCTGGCCGACGCCGATGCACATAGTGACAAGGGCGTAGCGCCCGCCGCGTCGTTCGAGCTCGCGCAAGGCGGTGAGGACGATGCGCGCGCCCGATGCGCCGAGCGGGTGGCCGATGGCGATTGCGCCGCCGTTCGGATTGACGCGGCGGTCGTCGAACGCCAGGCCGAGAAGCTTGAGACAGCCGAGCACCTGGCTGGCGAACGCTTCGTTCAATTCGATCACATCCATGTCCTTGAGCGTCAATCCCGCGCGCGCGAGGGCTTTCTGCGACGCCGGTACCGGCCCGAGGCCCATGACCCGCGGCGGCACGCCGGCGACCGCACCCGACAGAACGCGTCCCCGCGGCGCCTTGCCGGCATTGTCGCCGAGCGTGCGTGAGCCGATGAGCAGCGCCGCCGCGCCGTCGTTGATACCCGACGCATTGCCAGCGGTGACGACGCCGTCGGCGAACAGTGGTTTGAGCTCGGCGAGCCGTTCGAGCGTCGTGTTCGGCCGCGGATGTTCGTCCTGATCGACCGTTACAGTCGCGCCCTTTTTGCCGCCCGGTACGGCGACCGGCATGAGTTCGTCCTTATAAAAGCCTTCGGCTTTGGCCTTGGCGTATTTTTCTTGGGAGGCGAGGGCGAAACGGTCGCTGTCGACGCGCGAAATGCCATGCTCGCGCGCGACGTTGTCGGCGGTCTCCGGCATCGTGTCCTGGCCGAATTGCTTGGCCACCTTGGGGTTGGGGAAACGCGCACCAATGGTGGAATCGAACAGTTTGGCTTCGCGGCTATAGGCGCTTTCAGCCTTCGACATGACGAAGGGCGCGCGGCTCATGCTTTCGACGCCGCCGGCGACAAACAACTCGCCCTGGCCGCACGTGACCGCGCGCGACGCGTCGAGCACGGCGGCGAGACCGCTGCCGCACAGCCGGTTGACGGTCTGGCCAGCGGTTTCGACCGGCAATCCCGCGAGCAATCCCGCATGGCGCGCGACGTTGCGCGCGTCCTCGCCCGCCTGGTTGGTACAGCCGACGACGATGTCCTCGTATTGCTCGGGCTTGAATGGGTTGCGTTTGACGACGGTAGCGATAACGCCGGCCAGCAGATCGTCGGACCGCACCGGCGCAAGCACGCCGGCATGCCGGCCGATCGGCGTACGCAAGCCGTCGTAAATATAGGCGTCCATCATCGCGTGTCTCCAGGGTCTCCGGCAGCGACGAAGCTAGGCAGGGCCGCTCGCCTGAGCAAGCCGCGAAATCACCGGTACGGAATGCACCGGCGTGATGGCTCGGCCGCGAGCCTAGGCCTTGCCGTGTTCCTTGAACACTTCGCGCGCCGTTTTGAAGCTCTCCAGTGCCGCCGGGATGCCGCAATAGATGGCGACCTGAAGGAAAATCTCCTTGATCTCCTCGACGGTGACGTCGTTGGTCAGCGCGCCGCGCAGATGGAGACGCAGCTCGGCCGGCCGGTTGAGCGCCGATAGCATGGCAAGATTGAGCATCGAGCGGGTCTTGCGCGGCAGGCCCGGTCGCGCCCAGATTTCGCCCCAGCACCACTCGGTGGTAATTTTCTGGAACGCCATCATGAAATCGTCGGCGTCGGCGAGCGACTTGTCGACATATTCCTTGCCGAGCACCTCGCGGCGGACGCTGAGGCCTTTGGCGAATTGCGGCGTGTTGATGTCGATGGCCATGCTGCTTCCCCTTCCGAGCTTGTGAAACCGTCGGTCCGCGACGTTAGGGAATGACGCAGTGGGCGACAAGCCGGTTGGCGCCCACGGTTGGCGCTTTTCCGCTTGCTCCGCTGCGGCGGCGGTGCCATGCATGCGCCCCGATATGCGCGATTTCCACCAGCCGCGCCGTTCGCCGGCAATCGCCGGCGAGGCCATGGCGGCGACTTCGCACCCGCTGGCGACGTTGGCCGCGATTGAAGTGCTGCGCGGCGGCGGTAACGCGGTCGATGCAGCGATCGCGGCGTCGGCGCTGCTTAGCGTCGTCGAACCACAGATGACCGGCATCGGCGGCGATTGCTTTGTGCTCTATTCGCCACGCGCCGGACTGCCAAAAGCGCTCAACGGCTCGGGCCGCGCGCCGGGCAACGCGCAAGTGTCGTGGTACGCCGAGCGCGGCATCAAGGAAATCACTTCGCGGTCGCCGCATGCCGTCACCGTGCCCGGTGCGGTCGATGCGTGGATCACGCTGCACGCCGAGTGCGGCACACAGGAATGGGCGGCGCTGCTGCAACCGGCGATCGATCGCGCCGAAACCGGCATGCGCCTCACGCCGCGCGTCGCGTTCGATTTCGCCTACGCGCATGCGCAGTTCGAGCACGATGCCGATGCGACAAAGATCTTGAAGCCGAATGGCACGCTGCCAGGCGTCGGCGACACGCTGAAATTTCCGGCGCTGGCGGCGACGCTGAAACGCATCGCGCGCGAGGGACGCAAAGGCTTCTACGAAGGACCGGTCGCGCAGGACATCGTCGCCAAGCTGAACGCGCTCGGCGGCCTGCACACCCTCGAGGATTTTGCCGCGCACCGTTCGGAATGGGTCACGCCGATCTCGACGAATTATCGCGGCTACGACGTATTCGAATGTCCGCCGAACGGGCAGGGGCTCGCCGCCCTGATGATGCTGCGCGTGCTCGCCGGCTACGAGCTGGGCGAAGGCAAACTATCGGAGGCCGACCGGATTCACCTGCTCGCCGAAACCGCGAAAGCGGCTTACGCCGAGCGCGATACGGTGTTTGGCGATCCGGCTGCGGTCAAAGTGCCGGTCGAAAGGCTGCTATCCGAGGAGTGGGCGCGGATTGTGCGTGCGGCAATCCGCATGGATCGCGCCGGCACGCCGGCATCGCTCGAATTCGCCGAGCACAAGCACACGGTCTATCTCTGCGTCGTCGATCGCGATCGCAATTGTGTGTCGTTCATCAATTCGCTGTTTGACGAGTTCGGCACCGGTATCATGGCACCGCAGAGCGGCGTGTTGCTGCACAGCCGCGGCAAGACGTTCCGCACGGTGCCGGGCCATCCGAACGCCATCGCGCCGAACAAGCGGCCACTGCACACCATCATCCCTGGCATGCTGATGAGGGACGGCCGCGCCATCATGCCGTTCGGCGTCATGGGCGGTCATTACCAAGCCAACGGCCACGCGCATTATCTGTCGCAGATTCTCGATCGTGGACTCGATCCGCAAGCGGCAGCGGAGCAGCCGCGCAGCTTCGCCATCGACGGCGTGTTGCAACTCGAACGCGGCGTGACCGAAGACATTGCCAACGACCTCGCACGGCGCGGCCACAAAATCGTCCGGCCGGAAAAGCCGCTCGGCGCCGCGCAAGCGATCTGGATCGATCACGTAAGCGGGACGCTCATCGGCGGTTCCGATCCGCGCAAGGACGGCATGGCGCTCGGATATTGAGACGCGGCAAAATCGCACAGCATCTTCGGCTTCCCATTCGCGCGGCGCTCGATTAGAAAATTCCACTGCCGCGACTGGAATTTGCGCACTTCCACACAAAATTTGGGGTTTTAAACGGCAAACCCGCCGTCAATACTGCGAGCAATGGCCGAACTCGAATTGAAATACGGCCTGGCCTTCGGCGACCTCTATCGCCGCGAAGGCCTGGCAAAGGTGGACGACGCGTTCCTGAAACATCTCGGCGAGGCTGACGCGCCGTTGCGCGAGCGTCTCGTCGCGGCGCGCGGCAATGCGAGCGCGGTCGCCGGCAAGGACGAATCGACGCTGTTGATCGATCTCGCGCCGCATCTGGAGGATTTCATCGGCGCGCTGTTCGGCATCGGCCGCGAATTGCGCGAGCTGCAAGCGCGGCACGACGTGCTGGCGCCGATTCACACGGTGAAGCGGCTGTTCGTGCAGCGCCGCGCGACCAAGGGCGTTACGCCGGAACAGGCGGCGGCGATCGACGGCTCCGCGCTAGCGGCTGAGCTTGGCAACCGCTTCGGCGAGCCGTTGACCGAACGCAGCTACGCGCACCACGTCGCGCAATGGCTCGACGACGAATCCGCCAACGCGGCCAATCTCGAACTGGCGGCGCGTTACGCCGCGTGGGCAACGCTGTCGCCGGCCGGCCGCGCTGCGCATCACGCGGGCGTGCTGTTCAAACAGCCGCACAAGCTCGACGTGCTGAACCTGGTGCATGTCGAAAAGCGCGCCGTTGCCGGAATCACCGTCGATCGCTATGCGCCGGAACGCTGGCGGCAGCGCGACGGCTTCAAGCTGACCGATCCGGGAACCGACCTACTCGGCGCGCTCGACAACGCCAATTACTGCATCTGGTGCCATGAACAGGGCAAGGACAGTTGCTCGCACGGCCTCAAAGACAAGAAGACCGACGCCTTTCAGAAAAGCCTCTTCGGTGTGACACTCGCCGGCTGCCCGCTGGAAGAAAAAGTGTCGGAGATGAACATGACGAAGGCGCGCGGCCACACGGTCGGCGCGCTCGCCATTGCCGTCGTCGACAATC
>JBAVMB010000428.1:0-3749 GCA_049689615.1 Allostellaceae bacterium | reverse complement strand
TGACTTCGATCAATAGCGCCGGACGGCGACCTTCCTGTTCCATCGCGCGCGCCAGCGCCTCCGCGAGACGCGGCCGATCGAGCGTATGAATGACGTCGAACAGCCGCACCGCGTCGCGCACCTTGTTGGTCTGGAGTGGCCCCACGAGATGCAGTCGCAGGTCGGGATATCGCGCCTTCAACGCCGAAAATTTCGCCTGAGCCTCTTGCACCCGATTCTCGCCGAAATCGCGCTGCCCGGTGGTCAGTGCGGCTTCGACGGCGCTTGCCGGATGCGTCTTGCTGATCGCGACCAGCGTGACAGCATCAACGGCGCGGCCAGCTTGCCGGGCCGCAGTGGCAATCTGCGCGCGGACTTTGGTGAGACGCGTCGCAATGGGAGCGGCAGTATCAGGCATACTGCAAGCTCGCCAGCGCCGCCCAGGCCGTCAAGCCCGCAGGCGCACGAGGCCCGACTACCTTGGCTTTTCAAAGATATAGCGGCGTCCGCAGGCGCTGCGGTAAGATCAATACACCCGGGGCCATGGGCTTCGGGGGGAGCTCCGAGGAGTGTTGGTATGGTGTTGAAACGATCCGTGAAAGCCGGATTCTTATGCTTTGGCGCGGTTTTGCTGCTGAGCGGCTGCGGTCTGTTCGATAACAGCCGCTGGCAGGGCAACGATCCCGATGCGCAGCAACGCGCCGAAGACCCCTACCACACGGATCCGAAGTACAGCGGCGGTACGCAAGGCTCGTTTAACCCGCGCACCCAGACTGACGCCAACCGTTCGGTCTTGTCGCTGTTCTTCAACAACAACAATACCGCGAGCACCAACGGCGGCGGCGGCGCGCCCGGTGTCGGCGTCAATTCGTTCCTCTGGCACGCGAGCCTTGACACCGTGTCCTTCATGCCGCTGGCCTCAGCCGATCCGTTCGGCGGCGTCATCATCACCGATTGGTTCAGCCCGCCACAGACGCCAAATGAGCGCTTCAAGGTGAACATCTTCATCCTCGACCGCGAGTTGCGCGCCGACGGCGTGCGTTGCAGCGTCTTCCGCCAGACGCGCGACACCAAGGGCAACTGGGCGGATGCGCCGGTTGACAAGAATACGTCCGTTGATCTCGAGAACGCGATCCTCGCGCGCGCGCGCCAGATCCGTCTGAGCACGGCGTCAAACCAGCAATAGGCCGCGGCCCTCGCGCGATGGCGCGGTACAACGCGAAAGAAAACGAAGAGCACTGGCAAAGGGTCTGGCGGGAGCGTAAGAGCTTCGAGGTCGAGACCGACCCGGCGCGCCCGAAATATTACGTGCTCGAGATGTTTCCCTACCCCTCGGGGAAACTGCATGTCGGCCACGTCCGCAATTACACGATGGGCGACGTCGTCGCGCGCTACAAGCGCGCCCAAGGCTTCAACGTGCTGCATCCGATGGGTTGGGACGCCTTTGGCCTGCCGGCCGAAAACGCGGCGATGGCATCAGGCAAGCATCCGCGCGACTGGACACTGGCGAATATCGCCGTAATGCGCGAGCAATTGAAGCGAATGGGTATCGCCTACGACTGGCGGCGCGAGATTGCCACCTGTCATCCCGACTACTACCAGCACGAACAGAAGATGTTCCTCGACTTCCTGGCGGCAGGACTCGCCTACCGCAAGGAGTCCTGGGTCAACTGGGATCCGGTCGAGAACACCGTGCTCGCCAATGAACAGGTGATCGACGGCCGCGGTTGGCGCTCGGGCGCACCTGTTGAAAAGCGTCTCCTTTCCCAGTGGTTTCTCAAGATCACCGAATTCGCCGCCGAGTTGCTCGACGGGCTGGCGACGCTCGATCGTTGGCCCGAGCGGGTCAAGTTGATGCAGGAGAACTGGATCGGCCGGTCGGAAGGCGCGCGGGTGTTCTTCGCACTGAGCGAACGCGACGATCGGCTCGAGGTTTTCACCACGCGGCCGGATACGTTGTTCGGCGCGTCGTTCGTTGCCGTCGCGCCCAACCATCCGCTGGCGGAGAGTCTGGCGCACCTCGACGCAAAACTGCGCGGCTTTATCGCCGAGTGCAATCGCATGGGCACCAGCGAAGCGGTGCTCGAGACGGCGGAGAAGATGGGCTACGACACCGGCGTCACGGCAATCCATCCGTTCGTCGCAAACCGCCGTTTGCCGGTCTATGTCGCCAATTTCGTGCTGATGGAATACGGCACCGGTGCGATTTTCGGCTGCCCGGCGCACGACCAGCGCGACCTTGAGTTCGCCCGCAAATACATGCTGCCGGTAACCCCGGTGGTCTTGCCGCCCGACGCCGACGCCAAAAGTTTCGCCGTCGCGGAAGAGGCCTATACCGGCGATGGGATGCACATCAACTCGAGCTTTCTCGACGGCCTCGACGTGCCGGCGGCGAAGCGCCGCGCCATCGCCGAACTCGAACGACGCCAGGCCGGTACCGGCGCGACCGTATGGCGGCTCCGGGATTGGGGGGTATCGCGCCAGCGCTATTGGGGCTGCCCGATTCCGGTGATCCATTGTGAAACGTGCGGCATTGTGCCAGTGCCGGAAAAGGACTTGCCCGTACGGCTTCCCGACGACGTCACCTTCGACCAGCCGGGCAATCCGCTTGACCGCCATCCGACCTGGAAGCACGTCGCCTGCCCGCGTTGCGGCGCTAAGGCGCGACGCGAGACCGACACCTTCGATACGTTCTTCGAGAGTTCGTGGTATTTCGCGCGGTTCTGTTCGCCCCGCGCCGCGACGGCATTCGAGCGTAAGGATATCGCTTATTGGATGCCGGTCGATCAATATATCGGCGGCATCGAACACGCGGTGCTACACTTGCTCTATTCGCGCTTCTTCATCCGCGCGCTCGAGCGTTGCGGCTACCTGGCGCTCAAAGAGCCGTTTGCCGGCCTTTTCACCCAGGGCATGGTCTGCCACGAAACCTTTCAGGACGCCGCCGGCAATTGGCTCTTCCCCGAAGAGGTCCAGCGCGGCGACAATGACGCCTGGCACGACGCCAAGGGCCACAGGGTGACCGTCGGGCGCATGGAAAAGATGTCGAAGTCGAAGAAGAACGTCGTCGGCCTCGAGACCATCGTCGATGCTTACGGTGCCGATACCGCGCGGCTTTATCTCCTATCCGACAGTCCACCCGAACGCGATCTCGAATGGACCGATGCCGGCATCGAAGGCGCTTGGCGGTATGCTAACCGGCTATGGCGGCTGGTGGCTGAGCGTGACAAGCCGTTGCCGCCGCCCGGTACGCGGATTCCGGCAACGATCGCTGCAGGCGATCAGGATCTGCGGCGCGTCACCCACCAAACCGTCGCGCTGGTCACCGACGATCTCGACAAATTCCGCTTCAACCGTGCGATCGCGCGCATCCGCGAGCTAACCAACGCGATCGAGGCGCGGCCCCAAGCCGATGCCGCGATCGTACGCGAAGCGCTCGAGGCGGCGGTCCGGTTGATCGGTCCGATGATGCCGCATCTCGCGGAAGCGCTGTGGCAGGCGCTCGGGCACCAGCGACTGTTGGCCGGCGAGCCGTGGCCCAAGGCCGACACCGCGCTCGCTATCGCCGAGACCGTAACGCTCGCGGTCCAAGTCAACGGCAAGCTCCGCGGCACGGTCGAGATGCCGCGCGACGTCGCCGAGGCTGACGCACGTCAAGCGGCGCTCGCCTTGCCCAACGTCATCACCGCGCTCGGCGGCAAGACGCCGCGCAAGACGATCGTCGTGCCAAATCGGATCGTCAATGTCGTGGTCTAGGCGCAACATCCTGG
>JBAVMB010000427.1:0-2994 GCA_049689615.1 Allostellaceae bacterium | reverse complement strand
GGCGCTGTTCGAGCGCTACGACCGGTCGATCGATACCGGCGAGGTGCAGAAGGAGCTCGCCGCGCGGCTGCGCGAGGAGCTCGACTACCGCCGCGAGGCCGCGCACATGCGGCTGTTCGGCGCGATGCTGGCGGACGAGGCCGGTGTCCACGTGCCGGAATACATCGCCAAACTATCGACGCGGCGGCTCCTCACCATGAGCTGGCTCGAAGGCCGGCCGTTCGTCGAGGCCGCCGCCGAAGGCAGCCTCGCGGTTCGCAACCAGATCGCGCGCAACATGTTCCGCGCCTGGTACGTGCCGTTCTATTACTACGGCGTTATCCACGGCGACCCACATCTCGGCAACTACACGGTGCGCCGCGACCACAGCATCAATCTACTCGATTACGGCTGTATCCGCGTCTTTCCCGCGCCGTTCGTGCGCGGCGTCATCGATCTCTATCACGCGCTGGACCATGATGACGAAGAGCTGGCGATCTCGGCCTACGAAACTTGGGGCTTCAAGAATCTGTCACGGGAGATGATCGCCGCGCTCAATCGGTGGGCGCGCTACGTCTATGAGCCGTTGCTGGAGAACCGCGAGCGCCGCATCCAGGAGCACGGTTCGGGCGCTTATGGCCGCGAAGTCGCGGAAACCGTGCATGCCGATATCCGCCGTCTCGGCGGCGTCAAGCCGCCGCGCGAATTCGTGTTCATGGACCGCGCCGCGGTCGGCCTCGGCTCGGTGTTCCTGCGGCTAAAGGCTGAGATCAACTGGCACCGTATGTTCCACGAACTGATCGCGGATTTCGACGAGAAGACACTGGCCAAGCGGCAGAAGCAGGCACTCGCCGCCGCCGGCGTGAAGGACTAGGCGGGTTCGGCGGTCACGCGTGCATGAAGATCAAGCCGCGCGCGAAACCCAAGACCGTGGTCGTCAACGACCGCATGCAGCGGAACTACCGCTATACGCTGGTGGCGCGGCCAGGCCGCGACTTCGATCCGGAATTCAAACCCGAGCTGACACCGAAGCAGATGCTGCGGCTGGGCGTGTTCGGCGGAAAATACATGACCGACTGCCGCAAGGAGTTCCCGCGCGATTGGTTTGTCGGCGTTAGGCTGTCGCCGCGCCGGCACGACCCCACGCTCAACTTTTTCGGTGTCGATGCCAGCCAGAAGCTATCGGTCTGGCGCGCGAAGGGCTGGATCCACCCCGGCGATCCGCGCGGCTGGTTTCAGTGGTATTGCCGCTACTGGATGGGCCGGCGGATGTCTGAAGAAGACCACCGTCAGATCAAACGCTGGAAGGCGATGCGCCGGCACGCCCGGCAAATCGAGCGCCATTGCGACAAGTCCGATCATGCCTGCCGGCCGCGGCAGCGCCAGGCGCTGCTGCACTGGGCCTACGACAGCCGGAAGATCTAGCGAGCGTAGGTCTTCAGCCGACGACGCGTAGCGTCGGTTCGGGTTTCTCGCCACGCTCGGTCAGCAGCCGGTCGAAATAGGCGATAGTGTGCTGCAAACCGGTTTCGAGCGGCACGCGCGGTTGCCAGCCGAGAACCTTCTTGGCTTGGCCGATGTCGGGACACCGCTGGACCGGATCGTCGACCGGCAGCGGCCGGCGTTCGATCTTCGAGCGCGAGCCGGTCATGGTGATGATCTTCTCCGCGAGTTCGCCGACGGTGGTTTCGACGGGGTTGCCGAGATTGATCGGGCCGGTGATGGCGTCGGGCGAACCCATCAGCCGGACGAAACCTTCGATCAGATCGTCGACATAGCAGAAGGCGCGAGTCTGTTTGCCGTCGCCATAAACGGTGATCGACTCGTTCTTCAGCGCCTGGACGATGAAGTTCGACACCACGCGGCCGTCGTTCGGATGCATGCGTGGGCCGTAGGTATTGAAGATGCGCGCCACCTTGATGCGTACCTTGTGCTGCCGCAGGTAATCGAAGAACAGCGTCTCGGCGCAGCGCTTGCCTTCGTCGTAGCAGGCGCGCGGGCCGAGCGTGTTGACGTTGCCGCGATAATCCTCGGTTTGCGGATGGACGCTGGGATCGCCGTAAATCTCCGAGGTCGAAGCCTGAAAGACCTTGGCCTTCACCCGCTTCGCCAAGCCCAGCATGTTGATCGCGCCGATGACGCTGGTCTTGGTCGTCTGCACCGGATCGAATTGGTAATGGATGGGCGAGGCGGGACAGGCAAGGTTGTAAATCTCGTCGACCTCGACATAGAGCGGGAAGCAAATGTCGTGGCGCATCGCCTCAAAATTGGTCTGGCCGAGGAGGTGGCCGACATTTTCCTTGCGGCCGGTGAAGTAGTTGTCGACGCACAGCACGTCGTTGCCTTCGGCCAGCAACCGCTCGCACAGATGCGAGCCGAGAAAGCCGGCGCCGCCGGTGACGAGAATACGCTTGCGGGTCGACGCCATGGATGGGTTTCCGTTCAGTTTTTGGCCTGGAGGCGTTGGCGCGCCGGTGCGGCGGCGCGGCGCCCGATGCTGAAATAGTGGAAGCCGGCCTCGGCCATGTCGGCCGGCTTATAAATATTGCGCAGGTCGATGATGGTCGGCGTCTTGAGCAGAGATTTGACGCGGTCGAGGTCGAGCGCACGGAACTCATTCCACTCGGTGACCAGGACGAGCGCGTGCGCGCCTTCCATCGCCTCGTAGCTGCCGGCGCAGAAGGTGACGCCGATAAGCAGCTTTTTCGCCTCTTCCGTGCCTTCGGGATCGAACGCGCAGATCGTCGCGCCGGCCTGTTGCAGCGCCGGGATGATCGCCAGGCTCGGACTGTCGCGCATGTCGTCGGTGTTGGGCTTGAAGGTCAATCCGAGCACGGCGATGGTCTTGCCCTTCACGCTGCCGCCGCAGGCCTGGATGATGCGTTCGGCCATGTGCGTTTTGCGCGCATCGTTCGCGGCAATCACGGTCTCGACGATGCCGAGCGGTGCGCCGGCCTCTTGCGCCGTCTTGACCAACGCCAGGCAGTCCTTCGGGAAGCACGAGCCGCCGAAACC
>JBAVMB010000426.1:0-2032 GCA_049689615.1 Allostellaceae bacterium | reverse complement strand
GCGGAGGGGGACATGCAAACCGCGAAAATCGTGAGCGCCTTCGTGGGCGGCGCGCTGCTTGTGGCGACGCTGCCGGCGGTGGCGCAGACCATCAGGATCGGCATCGTCAACAGCTATTCGGGCGCTCTTGCCCAGCCGGGCGACGAACTCGACAAGGGGCTGAGTATCTACGCCAAGCTGCACACCAAGGATCTGCCGCCCGGCGTCAAGGTCGAGATCATCCGCCGCGACGACACCAGTTCCAGCCCGGACGTCGGGAAACGCGTAGCACAAGAGCTGATCGTGCGCGAACACGTGCAGTTCCTCGGCGGCGTCATCGCATCGCCGATCGCGCTGGCGATCGCGCCCCTCACTGCCGAGGCCAAAGTACCGTTCGTCGACATGAACGCTTCGGCGGTCGCCCTGCCGCGCCTGTCGCCTTATGTCGTGCGCGTGTCGTTCACTCAATGGCAGACGGCCTACCCGCTCGGTAAGTGGGTCGCGCAGCAAGGCTGGAAGGTCGCGTACAGCGCGGTCAGCGATTTCAATCCGGGCTGGGACGCCGAAGCTGCGTTCAAAAAGGGCATCGTCGACGGCGGCGGCTCACTGACCTCGGTGCGCTTTCCGTTCGTCAATCCGGATTTCTCTCCGTTCGTGCAGCGCATCGCCGACGCGCATCCGAATGTCGCGTTCATCTGGGTTCCGGCCGGCACGCAGGCGACGACGATGGTTAAGGAAATCCACAACGCCAAGCTGATGGAACACGGGACCAAGATTGTCGCGACGCAGGATTTGCTGCCTGACGAGGAATTGCCCAACATGGGCGCCAACGCCGTCGGCATCATCAGCGCCGGCACCTATTCCGCCACCGCGACGCGACCGGCCAACGTCGCGTTCGTCGCCGCCTGGAAGAAGGAATACGGCGCCAACAGCACGCCCGACGTCTATGCCGTCGGCGGCTGGGACGGCATGGCGGCGATCTTTGACACGATCAAGCAAACCGGTGGCAAATTCACCGCCGACCAGGCGATGGCGGTGCTGTCGCACTGGACCGATCCGAACAGCCCGCGCGGACCGATTTCGATCGATCCGGCGACCCGCGAGATCGTGCAGAACATCTATATCCGCCGCGCCGAGATGAAGAACGGCAAGCTGGTGAACACCGAGTTCTATACGATCCCGAACGTCACGGATCCCTGGAAAGAATTCAATCCGCCGAAATAGGCGGACGCCGGCGCCGGCGCTATAATCGCGGGCAAGGAAAACGCCCGTGGGCCATTGGACGCTGAACGATATTCCGTGGGACCGGTTCAATCCGGCGAAGGTCGAGCCGGCGATCCTGCATCTTACCAAGGCCGCGAGCCTGGTCGAGCGGAACGGCGCCGATTACACGCGCTATTTGTGCAATGTCTTTGCTGATGACCCCGATTTCCAGGAAGCGGCCCACAGCTGGGGCGCCGAGGAAATCCAACATGGCGAAGCGCTCGGCCGCTGGGCGATGCTCGCCGATCCGTCGTTCGACCATGTCGCGGCGTGTGTGCGCTTCTCCGCCGGATTCCGCGTCGACCTCGATGCCGAACGTTCGATCCGCGGCTCGCGCGCCGGCGAGCTGGTGGCACGCTGCATCGTCGAGACCGGCACCAGCAGCTATTACACCGCGCTTGCCGAAGCGACACAGGAGCCGGTGCTGCGCGAAATCTGTCGCCGTATTGCCGCCGACGAGCTGCGGCATTACAAGCTGTTCTACACCCACATGAAGCGCTATCTCGCGCGCGAGCGGTTGGGTCGCTGGCGGCGTCTACGCGTCGCGCTTGGACGGATTCACGAATCCGAGGACGACGAGCTGTCCTACGCCTATTTCGTTGCCAGCGCCGCGCCGGATGCGGTCTACGATCGCCGGCGTGCGCATCGGGAATATCTCGCCGCGGCGGCGCGGATCTATCGTCCGCACCATATCGAGCGCGTGGTGGCGATGACCTTCAAGGCGATAGGCCTCAAACCACACGGTCGGCTCAATCTTCTGGCTGCCAACGTGGCGTGGCGGGTGCTGCGC
>JBAVMB010000425.1:0-4184 GCA_049689615.1 Allostellaceae bacterium | reverse complement strand
CGATCTGATCCCGAGCGACTGGCGGCATCCCGCCGACCCTGCGCAATTCGAAGCCAAGCTCGCCGCCGACAAGAACCACGCGATCAAGGCGGTGCTCGTGCTGCAGAGCGAAACCTCGACGGGCGTGGCGAGCGATATCGCCGGCGTCCGCCGCGCCATCGATCGCGCGCGCCATCCGGCGCTGTTGCTGGTCGATACGATTTCATCGTTGGCGATTCAGGATTTCCGGCACGACGAATGGGGCGTCGACGTCGCTGTCGGCGGCTCGCAGAAGGGCCTGATGCTGCCGCCGGGATTGAGCTTCAACGCCATCTCGAAGAAGGCGCTGGCCGCCAGCAAGTCGGCGAAGCTGACCAAGTCTTATTTCGACTGGCAGCCGATGGTCGACGCCAACGACAGTGGCTATTTCCCGTACACGCCGGCGACGCTGATGTTCTTCGGCCTCAAAGAAACCATCGCGATGCTCGACGAAGAAGGGCTCGACAACGTCTTCGCCCGTCACGATCGCCTTGCCGAGGCAACACGCCGTGCCGTGCGAACCTGGGGTCTTGAGATTCAATGCGCCGATCCCAAGGCCTACACGCCGAGCCTCACCGCCGTGCGGGTGACCGACGGCATCAACGCCGACGACGTGCGCAAAACGATCCTCGAACGGTTCGACATTGCGCTCGGCGCCGGTCTCGGCAAGGTGGCCGGCAAGGTCTTCCGCATCGGTCATCTCGCCTACATCAACGAGACGCAACTGCTCGGTACGCTCGCCGGTGTCGAGCTCGGTTTGGCCGTGTCCGGCGTGCCGATCAAGCGCGGCGGTGTCGACGCGGCAATGGATTATCTCGGCGGCAACACGCTGGCCGCAGCGGCACCAGCGATGGCGGCGACACATCGTTGAGACGAGCCAAGAGCGGCTCGCCGCTCTACTGATCCAAGCGCGGATTTCCGGCCAGCGCATCGGCGATCTCCCGGCCGAGTTCGCGCCGTCCGACGAGGCGGCGGCTTACGCCCCGCAGGATCTGGTCGTCGACAAGCTGCGCGTGCGCGTTGCGGCATGGAAGGTCGGCGCTGCCAGTCCGGTGTCACGTCTGACCTGCGCGCCGATCTTTGCCGGCCACGTCGTGAGGAGTCCGGCACATCTTTTGGCGCTGCGCGACGGCGTCAACGGCGTCGAGGCTGAGCTTGCCTTCCGTGTCGGCCACGATCTGCCCGCCCGGACGACGCCTTACAGCGAGGACGAGGTCTGGCAGGCGCTCGACAGCCTGCACGTCGCCATCGAATTTCTCGATTCGCGCTTCCGCGACCGGCTGGCGGCGCCCGAATTCGCGGTGCTGGCTGACAACATCTCGAACGGTGGTTTCTGCTGGGGTGATGCCGTTGCGAATTGGCGGGAGGCCAATCTGGCCAAGCCCGAGGCGCAATTGGTGATCGATGGTGCGGTCGCGGCCAAGGCCGTCGGTGGCAATACGGCCGGCCATCCCAAACGCCTGGTCGCCTGGCTGGCCAATCACTTGGCGCAGCGCGGCCGGCCGCTGATCGCCGGAACCTTTGTCACCACGGGCAGCCATACCGGCCTGTGCATTGCGCCGCTGCACGCGCCGGTGATCGCCCACTTCGCCGGGTTGGGCGAGGCGCAACTGACGCTCGTCGGTGTGTAAGGCACGTCTTAATTTTGGCTGTACAGGCCGTTTACCAATCTTTAACCATACTTTACGAGCATTTATCACGCTTGCCGCGGGCTCGGGCGGCGCGGATACTTGGCCAGCGGGAAGCATTGTGCGGGATTTCTCTGTGAGCGAGACGCCGGTCCCGAAGCGCCAGACGGTCGTCATCGTCGACGACCGCGCCACCAATCTCAAAATTCTAGAGCGCCTCGCCCAATCCCTCGACCAGGTCGACGTCCGGCTCTTCGACCATCCGCAGCGTGCGCTCGACGATGCCACGCGCTCCCCGCCTGATCTGGTGCTGACCGATTTCAACATGCCGGATCTCGACGGCGAGACTTTCATCCGTCGTTTCCGCGAAATCGTCGCCTGCGCCGACGTGCCGGTGATCGTCGTCACCGCCTACGAGGACCGCGATTTGCGCTACAAGGCGCTCGAAGCTGGCGCCACCGATTTCCTGCTCAGTCCGGTGGATCATCACGAATTCCGCGTGCGGTCACGCAACCTGCTCACGATGCGCCGGCAGCAGTTGATGCTGCGCGCGCGCGCCTCGTCGCTCGAGGAGAAAATCGTCGCCGACGCCCGCCGCCACCGCGACGCGCTGCGCGAAAGTCACGAGCTGCTGCTGCGCGTCATCGACGCGGTGCCATTGGCGGTTGTCGCGACCGACCGCGACGGCTGTTACGTGTTCGTCAACGACTGGTTTGCACGCAGCATCGGCAAGCCGCCGGCCGCAATCATTGGCCAGACCCCAGTGGCGGTAAGCGCCGATCCATATGCGCAAGAATCGATGGAGCGCGATCGCCGCATCATCGCCGGCCTCGAAGCCGACGGATCGTTCGAGCACAACGTGACTATGCCCGACGGCGAGGAGCGCGTCGTGCTCAACAGCAAGGCGCTACTGCGCGATACTTCGGGCCGGCCAATGCTGGTGGTGAGCGCCGCGCTCGACATCACCTCGCGCAAGGAAGCCGAGCTTGCGCTGATCGCCGCCAAGGAAGAGGCCGAGCTCGCCAGCCGCAGCAAGTCCGAATTCCTCGCTAACATGAGCCACGAACTGCGCACGCCGCTCAACGCCATCATCGGTTTTTCGCAAGTCATGGCCGACGAGGTGATGGGTCCGCTCGGCAGCCCGCGTTACACCGGCTATGCCCGCGACATCTGCGCCTCGGCACAGCATCTTCTGGGCATCATCAGCGACATTCTCGACGTGTCCAAGCTCGAGGCCGGCAAGCTCGAGCTTGACGAAGCGGAGGTCGAGCTTCCGCAGATCGTCCGCGACGTACTCCAGCTCGTCGCCGAGCGCGCTCGCGCCATCGATATCACAATCACAACCGATCTGCCGCCGGACCTGCCCTGGCTGCGCGCCGACGGACTCAAGCTCAAGCAAGTGCTACTCAACCTGGTCACCAACGCGATCAAGTTCAGCCACAGTGGCGGTCGGGTCGAACTCGCGGTGCGCTACGATGTCGGGGGATTCGAGATCATTGTCACCGATCACGGCATTGGCATGGACGCGGTCGAAATCCAGACCGCAATCACGCGTTTCGGCCAAGTCGCGAGTACCTGGAGCCGCCAGCACGCCGGCACCGGCCTTGGCTTGCCGCTGGCCATCGGGTTGGTCGAGTTGCACGGCGGCCGGCTGACCATCGAAAGCCGCAAGGACGCAGGCACGACGGTTCGGGTCCGCTTGCCGGCCGAACGCGCCCTGGCGGTGGCCGCGCCGGCCGGCGTCTGAGCCCCTAGGAATCGTTATCTTTCGTCCGCGGACCACCTAGCCATAGATTTTTCGGCGTCTGCACGGCAGAATCACGATCCGACCCCATCGGGGATCGGGGGAAGGGTCGGATCAGGCCGAATGAGCGAACGGCTCGAGTCAGCAAGCGCGTCCGCTGGGCGCGAGGGAAACAAGGGCCGCGGCGTCACCATCGCGCTCGCCGCGTTTGCCGTCGCGGCGCCGCTGCTATTGGCGGCGGTCGTCGTGTTCCGACTTCGCGATGCCGTCGATCCAGCGATCGCCCTGCTGGCTCTCGCGCTTGTCTTGCTCGGACCGGGCCTCGCTGCGGTGGTCGTCGCAGTTAAAGGTATGGCGACGGTGAGCGCTGCGCTCGCCGTCATGCGCGAACCCGAGCCGCAACAAGCGATCGTGCGCATCTTCTTCACCGGCGTCGTCCTGGCCTATCTCGCCGTGCTTGCCGAACTTGGCGTCGGCGTGCCGACGCTGCTGCCCCTGTTCGCGGTCGACATTCCAGGCATGCTCGTCGCCTGGCTGCTGTTCGTCCACTTGATGGCCGATCCGCCGGCGGCGCCGGCACGGCGGCTCGCCGCGATGCTGAGTGATGTCGTCTTCGTTTCGGTGTTCCTGCACGTCGGTGCCGGCTTCGCGGCGCCGTGGTTCGCGATCTATCTCTGGATCATTTTCGGCTTCGGTTTCCGCTACGGCTTGCGCGAATTAGCGATCAGCGCCGTGTTGTCGGTGATTGCTTTTGGCGCCGTAGTGGCGACGACGCCCTATTGGCAGGCGCGACC
>JBAVMB010000424.1:0-2158 GCA_049689615.1 Allostellaceae bacterium | reverse complement strand
AACCGCACTGCTGCGGTGCTCGGCTACAATTATCCGGGCAGCGCATGGTACGCGGCGACCTATCCGCTCGTGACCGGCCAAGAGGTCGCCGACAACGGCGGCACGACAGCGACCGCGCCAACGGCGGCGGCGAACAGCAAAGAGAACAACGAAGGCTGGTTCGGCAAAATGCTCGGCTTCGTCTTCTAGACGAGTCGCGTTGCATCCCGCCCCGCTGGCCTCGGCCCGACGGCGGCGATATCATTTCGCGGCCATGCTGATCGGCCTTTCCATCCGCGACATTGTGTTGATCGACCGGCTCGATCTTTCCTTCCGGCCGGGCTTGTGCGTGCTCACCGGCGAGACCGGCGCCGGCAAATCGATCCTTTTGGACGCGCTCGGCTTGGCGCTCGGCCTGCGCGCCGAAAGCGGCTTGGTGCGGCATGGCGCCGAGCAGGCGACCGTCAGCGCCGAGTTCACCTTGCCGGCCAAGCATCCGGCACGCGCTTTGTTAAAGGATGCCGGTCTGACCATGGACGACGACACGTTGGTGCTGCGGCGAACCGTCAGCGGCGACGGCCGCAGCCGCGCTTTCATTGCCGATCAACCCGCCAGCATCGCGTTGCTGCGCCAGGTTGGCGAGACGCTGGTCGAGATCGAGGGCCAATTCGCCCAACGCGGCCTGCTCGATCCGGTGACCCACCGCGAAGCGCTCGATGCTTATGGCGTCGCCGAAGCCGATATCCGGACGCTGTCTGAAACCTGGCAGGCCTGGCGCGCGGCCGTCGCCGACCACGAAGCGGCGGCGCAACAATTCAAGACGGCGCACGCGGAAGAAGCCTTCCTGCGGCACGCGATGAAGGAGCTCGATGCGCTCGATCCCAAACCGGGCGAGGAAGCCAGCCTGGCCGACGAGCGCGCCCTGATGCAAAACCGCGAGCGATTGACCGAGGCATTGGAGTCGGCGTTGGCCGAGCTTGCCGGCGAACGCGGCGGTGAGCGCGCATTGCAGGCCGCGTTGCGTCACATCGCGCGCGTCAAGGACAAGGCGGGCGGGCGGCTTGATGCCGCCGCGGCCGCACTCGAACGAGCCGCGGTTGAGGCGCGCGAGGCCGTGGCCGGCATCGAGACGCAGGCGCGCGCCCTCGGCAGCGATTCGACCCGTCTGGAACAGATCGAGGAACGGCTATTTGCGCTGCGCGCACTGGCGCGCAAGCACAATGTCGCGGTCGATGGCCTCGCCGGCTTGCGTGCGGAGATCGGCGGCAAGCTCGGCGCACTTGAGGCCGGTGGCGACGGTCTCGAGACGCTCAAACGCGCTGTGGACGAGGCCCGCAATGCCTACGTCACAGCGGCTGGCAAAGTCTCGGCCACGCGCCGCACCGCCGCAGCCAAACTCGACGAGGCGGTGACGAAGGAGTTGAAGCCGCTGAAGCTCGAAAAAGCGCGCTTTGCCACGGTGCTCACGGCGCTCGGCGAAGCCGAATGGGGTTCGCACGGCCGCGAGCGCGTGCATTTCGAGGTCGCGACCAACCCAGGCGCGCGAGCCGGACCCTTGGCCAAGGTGGCGTCGGGCGGCGAGCTGTCGCGCTTCATGCTGGCGCTCAAGGTGGTGCTGGCGCGGACCTCGCCGGTTCCGACGCTGGTGTTCGACGAGGTCGACAGCGGCATCGGCGGCGCGGTCGCCGCGGCAGTCGGCGATCGGCTCCATCGCCTCGGCCAGGAGCTTCAGGTTCTGGTCGTCACCCACTCGCCGCAAGTGGCGGCACGCGGTGCGCATCATTGGCGGGTCGAGAAGAGTCAAGCGGCGCAGAAAACCTCGACCCGGGTCGAGGAATTGTCGGCCGACGCGCGGTGCGAGGAAATCGCCCGCATGCTGTCAGGCGCGTCGATTACCGCCGAAGCCCGCGCCGCCGCCGCCTCGCTGATGGCCGGAGCGCGGGCGTGAGCCGCGCGCAATCGGGCGAAACCGCGGTCGACAAGCTCAGCGAAGCCCAAGCCAAGGCGGAGCTGAAGCACCTGGCCGAGGTTATCGCCGATCACGACCGCCTCTATTATCAGAAAGACGCGCCCGAGATATCCGACGCCGACTACGACGCGTTGCGCCACCGCAACGCGGCAATCGAGGCGCGATTTCCCGATCTCATCCGCGCCGACAGCCCGTCGCGGCGGATCGGCG
>JBAVMB010000423.1:0-1704 GCA_049689615.1 Allostellaceae bacterium | reverse complement strand
CGGCACGTAACTGATCCTCTGCTTCGCCATCATTCGCTCCTTCAATGCCTATTTAATGGGCCTTCTTGCGGCGCGCGCGCTTCGGCGCGGTTCGCGTGCCGCCGTTTGTCTTCGCGGCACCGCCCATCAATTGCTTCGGCGGCGCCGACACCGCGTGCGGTCGCTCGAGCGCGGGTCCCAGTGCGCCGACGCTGGCGCCGGGCAACGCCAATTTCTCCTCGACGCCCGCGATCGCGTAGATCTGCGGCGTGTTCCGATTGACCTGCAGCTGGAAAATATCCGGCCGGTTGTAATGGCCGGCGAAATCGTGCCGCAGCTTCATGTTAATGCCGAGCTCGATATTGCAATCGGCATAGAGGATGCCTTCCTCGGTGCCCATCGGTCCGGCGATGATCCGGCTGTTGGGTGCGACGATGACGCTGCCGCCGCAGCAATCGGCGCTGCGCAAGAATTTCTCGCCTTCGGGCCCAACCTTGAGCTTCCGGATGACGTCCTCGTCGACCGTGCCGCAGGCCGAGACGACGAAGGCCTTGCTCATCTGGGCGAAAGCCTGGGAATCGATGCTGACGCGGTTGCGCATTGGATCGCCGCTGGTCGGAAAATGATTGGGCCAGCTCATGACGTGGATGCGCGAGCCTTCGGCGGTCATGGTGAAGATCGCCAGCGGATTCGAATTCTCGCCGCAAATCAGGCCGCTCATCGGCCCGAAGCTGGTCGGAAACGCGCGCAGCGTGTCGCCGAAGCCGCCCATGTGCACCAGACGCTCGCCGACCGTCGGCATGATCTTCTGATGCTTGCCCATATAGGTGCCGTCGGGCGCGATGAAGACCTGCGAGTTGAACATTGTGCCGAGTGTACGCGGCAGCTTCTCGCAAACGCCGATCACGACATAGGCCCCCGCGTCGCGTGCCGCCGCACACAACGCCTCGATCTCGGGTCCCGGAATCTCGACCGCATTCTTGAACAGCTCTACAGCCAGACGGTTGGCGATGGCGCCGGTCGCGGCGTGGTGGTGGTACCAGATCGGGTGCGCCGGTATGAAGCCCTCGGGGAACCCGATGACCTGCGCGCCGTTGCGCCCGGCTTCGCGGATCAGGCCGCAGGCCTTCGCTGTCGAACCTTCGCGGTCGAGAAATACCGACGCGGCCTGAACCGCCGCGACTTTCACGGTTTGATAGCTGTCGCCCACCGATCGATTTCCAAAAACGGCCGGTTGTGCAAACGTTTGCACCCACCGCCGTCAGAGTCAAGCGTCAAAGCGCGGCAGGGCCGCTGCGGCGAATCAGGTCGGCGGCGCGTTCTGCGATCATCAAAGTCGGTAAGTTCGTATTGGCGCTGGGAATGCGCGGCATGATCGAGGCGTCGACCACGCGCAGCCCGCGTACGCCATAGACCCGGCATTCGGCGTCGACGACGGCGCGCGGATCGTCCGCCCGGCCGATGGCGCAGGTACCGACCGGATGGAACATCGGCGCGGCTGCCGCAAGAATCTCCGCCGGTGATAGCGGCATATGATGCCCGCTATCAGCGACCAGACGCCCCGGCGCGATGGCGCGGCCGATTGCCAGTCGCCGCAGCGTTGCCGGTCCGTCGATGATTGCCGAAGCGAGCACGGCCGTCACGTCGCCGCGGAGGCCACGATGATTGAAGCGCTGCAGCGGCGCTTCTTTCGGCAGTAGATAGAGCTCGCGGTAGGTCTGCCGG
>JBAVMB010000422.1:0-2124 GCA_049689615.1 Allostellaceae bacterium | reverse complement strand
CTAAAGGGGGCGAGGGAATGGGAGGGGGCGAGACGCCGCAACGCGGCGGGAGGGTGAGGGTCAGGAAATTTCACCGCCGAGACACGGAGAGCGCGAAGAACGCCGTTGTTACCGTTCCGTCATGGCCGGGCGAAGACCCGGCCATCCACGTTTTCAGGAAAGGCGTGGATGCCCGGAACAAGTCCGGGCATGACGAAAAGGAAAATCTTTCACCACGGAGACGCAAAGGACACGGAGAGGAAAACAGCCTTTCTCCGTGCTCTCCGTGTCTCCGTGGTGAAAAACAATTCCCCCTCACCCTGCCCTCTCCCCCTAAAGGGGGCGAGGGACTGGGAGGGGGCGAGACGCCGCAACGCGGCGACGAAGAAAAGACGCACGCCGAAAGGCGTGTGCCAATTCGGCGGAGAGTCACGCGGCGGCGCCGCGGTCCGATTTCAGGAGGCGATTTCGGAGATGCCGGAATTGCTGCTGCGCAGCCACGGCTTCTCGAGCGTCGGCGCGCCGAAGAAGTAGCCCTGAAGGAATTCGACGCCTTCGTTGCGCAGGATGTCGGCCTCTTCAGCCTTCTCGACCCACTCGGCGACGACCGTCAGGTTGAGGCCCTTGGCCAGGCCGACCAAGTGCCGCAGGAAAACCTGGTTCTCGGTGTTGGTCGCAAGGTTGCGAACGAACGAGCCGTCGATCTTGACGGTGTCGACCCCGAGCTGCTGCAAGTGGCGGAGCGAGGTAAAGCCGGCGCCGAAATCGTCGAGCGCGACGCGGCAGCCGAGATCGCGCAGCGTGCGCACGAAGCGCGCGCTTTCGGCGATGTCGTGCAGCGCGGCGGTTTCGGTGATCTCGACCACCAGGCGATTGGCGACGTTCGGCCGGTTCTTGAGGATCGACGTGATGGCGCGCAGCCAGGACCGGTCGGTCGCGGTGAGGCCGGAGATGTTGAATCCCAACGTGACGCCGGGATGCTCGGCGACTTCCTGCACCGCCTTGTCGAGGACGTAGCGGTCGATCAGGCGGATGAAGCCCAGCTGCTCGATCGATGCTACGAAATCGCCGGCGGGCACGATCTTGCCGTCCTCGGCGACCATGCGCAGCAGGCACTCGCTGAAATCGACGTCGCCGGTCTCGGCCGAAACCACCGGCTGATAGGCGAAGACCAGGCGGCTGTCCTTGAGCGCGCGCTGCACGCGCTCGCCCAGCGCCAGGCCGTGACGGTGGCGGCGGCGCTGCTCCTCGCTCATGCGATAGGGCACGAAGCAATCGCGGCCGGCGCGCTTGGCTTCGGCGAGCGCGGTCTCGGCCAGCGCCATGGTGTCGTGCGAGGTCTTGGCCTGTTCCGGGAAAACGGCCGAGCCGATGGACACGGTGGCGTAAACCGGGCCGGCGGCGGTGTCGATCGGAACCTGGCTGACGGCGGAGAGAATCTTCTCGGCGGCGACGGCGACGTTCTGCTCGGCGCAATCGCCGAGGACGATGCCGAAGCGGTCGCCGCCGACGCGGCCGACGACGTCGCTGACGCGCAGGCAGCGGTCGAGCCGCTGACCGATCTCGATGATGACGCTGTCGGCGGCCTTGTAGCCGTAGGCGTCGTTGATGGTGCCGAGCTTGTCGATGCCGACCGCGAGATAGGCGCCGGGACCGCCCGAGCGCAGGCTGCCGGCGATGATCTGGTCGAGCGCCTCGCGCAGGCGCTTCTTGTTGAAGTGGCCGGTGAGCTCGTCGTAATGCGCCAGCTGCTCGAGGCGCTGCTCGACCGCCTTGCGCGACGTGACGAGGCGCAGCACGCCGGTGATGCGCGTGAGCTTGCCGGTGCGCGCGGTCGCCGTGCCGCGGTCGTGCACCCAGGCGTAGTCGCCGTTGTCGAGGCGGATGCGATACTCGCAATCGAACTCGCCGCCGCGCTGGACGTGCGCGGCGAGACGCTGATCGCGCAGCGGCAGATCGTCGGCATGGATTCGCTTGGTCAGCGCCTTGCCGGTCGGCACCATCGACAGCGTCAGGCCGTCGAGCGCGCCGTGCCACGTGACGCGATCGCCGACGGCGTCCCATATATAGGCAACGTCGCCAGCGGCAGCGAGCGCGGCAAGCACCGTGTCTTCGTCAGCCTTCCGCAATTTTTCCGTCATACCA
>JBAVMB010000421.1:0-7877 GCA_049689615.1 Allostellaceae bacterium | reverse complement strand
CATTGTCGCCGAGGTCGGCAACCTGACCTATACTGAGACACCGCTGAGCCCGATACGGCGCGTCATTGCCGCGCGCATGGCGGAATCGGCGACCCATACGCCGCATTTCTTCCTGACGATCGACTGTGAGATCGACTCGCTGCTCAGGGCGCGGCAGGACCTCAACGATGCTGCGGGTATCAAGGTCTCGGTCAACGATTTCATCATCCGTGCTGCGGCTCTGACGTTGCGCCAGATGCCTTTGGCCAATGCGTCCTACACCGACGACGCCATTCTGCGCTGGAACGAGGTCGACATCGCCGTCGCGGTCGCGCTCGATGACGGCCTGATCACGCCGATCGTCAAGAACGCCGACCAGAAACGCGTGCCGCAGATCGCCGCCGAGATGCGCGATCTCGGCGTGCGTGCGCGCCAAGGCAAGCTCAAGCTCTCGGAGTTCCAGGGCGGCACCTTTTCGATCTCCAATCTCGGCATGTATGGCGTGCGCGAGTTTACGGCGGTGATCAATCCGCCGCAGGCCTGTATCCTCGCAGTCGGCGTCGGCGAAGAGCGGCCGGTGGTGCGTAACGGCGGCCTTGCCGTTGCCCATGTCATGACCTGCACGCTCGGCTGCGACCACCGTGTGCTCAATGGCGCCGAGGGTGCGCAGTGGCTGCAAGCCTTCAAGAAGCTGATCGAAGCGCCGGCAGCGCTGCTGGTCTAGGAGAACGCATGGCCGACACCTCTTTCGACACGATCGTCATCGGCGGCGGGCCAGGCGGCTATGTCGCCGCTATCCGTGCGGCGCAGCTTGGCATGAAGACCGCCGTCGTCGAGCGCGAGCATCTTGGCGGCATCTGCCTCAACTGGGGCTGCATTCCGACCAAGGCGCTCCTGCGCTGCTCCGAGATTTCGCATCTGCTCCATCACCTCGGTGATTACGGTTTCAGCGCCAAGGAAGTGTCGTTCGACTTGAAGAAGATCGTCGATCGCTCGCGCAAAGTCGCGGCTCAGCTATCGTCCGGCGTCGGCTTCCTGATGAAGAAGAACAAGATCACCGTGTTCGACGGCAGTGCCGTGCTGGCAGGGACGGGCAAGGTGAAGGTCAGCGGCAAGACCAACGCCGATCTCACCGCCAAGCACATCATCGTCGCCACCGGCGCGCGGGCGCGCTCGCTGCCCGACCTCGAGCCCGACGGCAAGCTCGTCTGGACCTACAAAGAGGCGATGATTCCGCCGACCATGCCCAAGTCGCTGCTGGTCGTCGGCTCCGGCGCCATCGGCATCGAGTTCGCCAGCTTCTATCGCAATCTCGGTTGTGAAGTGACGGTGGTCGAAGTTCTCGATCGCATCCTGCCGGTCGAGGACGAGGAGATTTCCGCCTTCGCCCGCAAGAGCTTCGAGAAGCAGGGCATGAAGATCCATACTTCGGCGACGGTGAAGGCGCTCAAGAAAGGCGCCAACGACGTGACCGCGACCGTCGAGTCACAGGGAAAAAGCTTTGAAATCAAGGCTGAACGGGTGATTCTTGCCATCGGCATCGTCGGCAATGTCGAGAATATCGGCCTTGAAAGCACCAAGGTGAAAGTCGAGAAGACGCACATCGTCGTCGATCAATGGATGGCGACTGGCGAGCCCGGCGTTTACGCGATCGGCGACGTCGTCGGTCCGCCGTGGCTGGCGCACAAGGCGATGCACGAAGGCGTGTTGTGCGTCGAGCACATCGCCGGCCTTAATACGGCGCATCCACTCGACGTCAAAAACGTGCCCGGCTGCACCTATTGCATGCCGCAGGTGGCGAGCATCGGCCTGACCGAGAAGGCGGCCAAAGCAGCCGGCTACCAGGTCAAGGTCGGCCACTTCCCCTATATCGGCAACGGCAAGGCGATCGCGCTCGGCGAGCCCGAGGGCATGATCAAGACCGTGTTCGATGCCAAGTCCGGCGAGCTTTTGGGCGCGCACATGATCGGCGCCGAGGTCACCGAGCTGATCCAGGGCTACGCCATCGCCAAGAGCTGCGAGAGCACCGAGCAGGAGCTGATGGCGACCATCTTCCCGCACCCGACGCTGTCGGAGATGATGCACGAGGCGGTGCTTGAAGCCTATGGCCGCGCCCTCCACATTTGAGCGCATGAACGCGCCGCTGCGCCATCCCGAAAAGGCGCACAAGCCCGATCAGTTGTCGCCGCCGAAGCCGGCCTGGATCCGGGTCAAGGCGCCGGTGTCGCGCGAATATCAGGAGACGCGCGATCTCATGCGCGCGCTCAAGCTCAACACTGTGTGCGAAGAAGCGGCCTGTCCGAACATCGGCGAGTGCTGGAAGCAAAAGCACGCGACGGTGATGATATTGGGCGCGGTCTGTACGCGCGCCTGCAGCTTCTGCAACGTTGCCACCGGCAAGCCCGGCGCGGTCGATCCGCACGAGCCCGAGCATGTCGCCCAGGCCGTTGGCAAGCTCGGCCTCAACCACATCGTCGTCACCTCGGTAGATCGGGACGATCTGCCGGACGGCGGCGCCGATCACTTCGTCAAAACCATTCAGGCCATCCGCCGTGCCGCGCCGGCGACGACCATCGAAGTGCTGACGCCGGATTTCCTAAAGAAAGATGGCGCGATCGAAGCCGTGGTTGCGGCCAAGCCTGATGTCTACAACCACAATCTCGAAACCGTGCCGCGGCTTTATCGCGAAGTGCGGCCGGGCGCGCGCTACGAGGCGTCGCTGGAATTGCTGGCGCAGGTGAAGCGCCTCGATCCGACGATGTTCACCAAGTCCGGACTCATGGTTGGTCTTGGGGAAACCCTCGACGAGGTATGCGCCGTCATGGACGATCTGCGCGCCGCCGACGTCGATTTTCTCACCGTCGGCCAATATCTCCAGCCGACGCCCAAGCATCACGCCGTGGCGCGCTTCGTTGCGCCGACGGAATTCGCCGACCTGAAGGCGCACGCATTCGCCAAAGGCTTCCTGATGGTCTCGGCGTCGCCACTGACGCGCTCGTCCTATTTCGCCGGCGACGATTTCGCCAAGCTCCGCGCCGCCCGGCTCGCGCGCGCGCACTGAGCCAATGCCGACGCACGCCGAACAGCGGCTCCTGCCTTTTACGGCAGAGCAGCTTTACGACCTGGTCGCCGACATCGAACGCTATCCCGAATTCCTGCCGTGGTGCGTCGGCGCGCGCGTACGCGAACGCCGCGACGATTATATCCTCGGCGACCTGCTGATCGGCTGGCGCATGGTGCGCGAGCGATTTACATCGAGAGTTCATCTGTATAAGCCGGACCGTATCGACGTGGAATACGCCGAAGGCCCGTTCAAGTATCTCGAGAATCACTGGAAATTCGTTCCGCAAAATGGCGGCACACTGATCGATTTCCACGTCGATTTCGAGTTCCGCTCGCGCGTTCTAACGGGAATTGTCGAGACCGTCTTCACCGAGGCGGTGAAGCGGATGGTGGGCGCGTTCGAGAAACGCGCGCGGCAGCTTTACGGCGCGCGCTGAGGCGTTCCGCCGGCGAGTAGCGGGCCGAGTGTGCGGCCGATGAATGCCGGATCGTCGGTGAAGCGGATACCGATCATGCCGATGCCGAGCCAGACGACTTCGGCGTTGAGCGGGCTGAGCTTCTCAATGTCGAGGCGCACGCGCTGCAGCTTCTGCAGTTGCGCAACGAGGCGCACGCGCGCGCCGCCCATCGACAGATCGTAGATCACGCAGTTGATTGCGCCTTCGGCCAGCACCAGCCGCGCCTTCCAGAAGACGTTCTTGCGCTCGGACGACCGGCGTTCTTCCATCTCACGCGCTTCGCGCTCGGCGGCTTGACGAATTCGCCACAGTTCGTCGAATTCGACAGTGCCTTTTTGCGACAACGTTTCGGCCATGTACGGCCTCCCTCGGCGTCCGAAGGGGATTGCAATCGCCGCACTTTGCCACGTTTTTTCTTGAGCGTGTGTTAATCGGCGGTAACAACGATCAAGAATCGACGCGGATTTTAGCAGCTTTTTGTCACACCGTTCCGGTCGCTAGACCGCCTCGTGTGCCTCGCTGACGCCGCGGCCGCCGCCCGGACTCGGCCGTTCGAGCGCTACGGTCTTGACCAACGCATGCACCGGGCTGCCGACTGTGAGTCGCAAATCGGCAAGGGCGCGCTGAGTCACGCGTGCCCACAGCATCACCGGCTCGGCTGGCGTGCCGATGTCGAGGCGCAAATCCACCAAAGGCCCGTTCTCGAGCGAAATTTCGACGACGCGGCCGGCGAAAGCGTTGCGGATCGACAAACCGCTAGGCGGTGCCGATGCGAGCACGACGTCGCGTGCATGAATGCGCAGGCGCAACGGCGTGCCGAGCGGCAAATCGATATGGGGCACGCGCAGCCGGCCACCCGGAAACGCCAGCTCGCTCAAGCCATAGGCCTTGTCGTGGCCGCGTAGGACGGTGCGGATCACGGCGCCGGCTTCGAACCGGCCGGTCAACGGCCGCAGATCGATCCGGCTCGTCAGGGCCTCGACCGTGCCGGTGGCGGCGATCTTGCCGCCATCGACCAGCACCAGCGTGTCGGCGAGGCGGATGACTTCGTCCATCGCGTGACTGACATAGACCACGGGAATGTCGAGTGCGCCGCGCAGCGCGGCGATGAACGGCAGGATCTCCTCCTTGCGCGCGGCGTCGAGCGCGGCCAACGGCTCGTCCATCAGCAGCAGCCGCGGTTCGGCCAGGATGGCGCGGCCAATGGCGACGCGCTGCTTTTCGCCGCCCGACAGAGCGCCCGGCCGTCGCCGCAGCAAATCACCGAGGCCGAGCAGCGTGACGATGCGATCGAACGTACCGGCGTCTATTCGCTTCGCGCCATAAAGCAAATTGCCTTTGACCGAGTAATGCGGAAACAGACGGCCTTCCTGAAAGATGTAGCCAAGCCGGCGGCGGTTCGGCGACAGGTTGATGCGCCGCTCGCTGTCGAACAGCACTTCATCGCGCACCGCGATGCGGCCGCGCGTCGGCGTCAGCAGGCCGGCCAGCGCATTGACGATCGATGTCTTGCCCGCGCCCGAGCGGCCGAACAGCGCTGTGATCCCGGCGCTCGGCGCCACGAACTTGGCCGCCAGCGCGAAGTCGCCGAGCGTCGCTTCGACGTCGACCTCGATCACGGCACGCCCCGGATGCGCCGGTCGAGCCGCCGCGCCACCAGTTCCGACGCCAACAGCGCCGCCATGGCGACGATCACGGCGATGACGCACAGGCGGAACGCCGGTGGATCGCCGCCGGGCACTTGTGTGAAAGCGTAAAGCGCCAGCGGCAAGGTCTGCGTTTCGCCCGGAATATTGGAAACGAAGGTAATCGTCGCGCCGAACTCGCCGACGCTGCGCGCGAAACCCAGGATCGCACCGGTCAGGATACCGGGCGACATTAGCGGCAGTGTGATGGTCCAGAACACACGCCAACGCGATGCACCCAGCGTGCGTGCGGCCGCCTCGAGCCGGCGGTCGACGGTCTCGAGCGACAGGCGCATCGCCCGCGCCATCAGCGGAAAGCCCATCACCGCGGACGCCAGCGCAGCGCCCTTCCAATTGAAGGCGACGGTGAAGCCGAACGTATCGTAGAGCCACGCGCCAATCGGTCCGTGCCGTCCGAACAGCACCAGCAGCGCGAAGCCGACGACCACCGGCGGCAGCACCAGCGGTAGATGCACCATGCCGTTCAGCAACTGTTGGCCGACAAAGCGCCGCCGCGCTAACAGCCACGCAACCAATAGAGCCAGGGGCAGGCTGCACAGCGTGCCGACCAGCCCGACGCGCAAGCTCAACAACAGCGCTTCCGTCTCGACCGGCGTCAGCGTCAGCATCGATTACCTCCCGCGCCGACAATTATATCCAATCATATATAACGGGTAAGGGTGATGCGGATGTTAAACCGCCGCGTTGAGCCGCTTGAAGCCGGCATCGAGGTCGGCAATCAGGTCGCCGAGATCCTCGAGCCCGGCATGGACGCGCAGCGTCGGGCCGGCGTTCCACGGTGTCGCGGTGCGCAGATGCTGCAGATAAACCGGCACCAGCAGACTTTCGAAACCGCCCCACGAGAAGCCCATGCCGAACAACTCCATGCCGTCGAGCAGCGCATCGACCGCGTGCTTTTGAATGCCGGATTTCAGGATAAAACTGAACAGACCGGAGGCGCCGGTAAAATCGCGTTTCCACAAACGGTGACCGGGGTCGCTGGGTAAGGCCGGATAGAGCACGCGCTCGACCTCGCGTCGCTTCACGAGCCAGTTTGCCAGTTCGAGCGCCGTCGCCTGGTGCTGCCGCAAACGCACGCCCGCCGTACGCAGACCGCGCAGCGCAAGATAGCAATCGTCCGGCGCGGCATGATTGCCCATCAGCGTCGCCGCTTCGCGCACTTTGAGGAAGTTATCCTCGTTAGCGACCACCAATCCCATCATCACGTCGGAATGGCCAACGATGTATTTGGTGCCGGCGATGATCTCGACGTCGCAGCCGAGCGCCAGCGGCTTGCAGAAAAGCGGCGCCGCCCACGTATTGTCGAAAATCGTCTTGAGGCCGCGTGCCTTCGCCAGCTTGGCAATCGCCGGCGTGTCCTGTACCTCGAAGGTGAGGGAGCCCGGACTTTCGAGATAGATCAGTCGCGTATTGGGCCGGATCAGCGCCGCGATGCCTTCGCCGATTGTCGGATTGTAGAACGTGGTCTCGACACCGAAACGTGCGAGGAAGCCGTTGCAAAAGCCGCGCACCGGCCCGTAGACCGAATCCGTCACCAGGATATGGTCGCCGGCTTTGACGAAGGCGAGGATGGCGGCGAAGCACGCCGCCGCGCCGGAGCAAAAGGCGATGCCGCGCGTGCCGCCTTCGAGCGCCGCCACCGCCTGCTCGAGCGCGAAGGTCGTTGGGGTGCCGTACCGGCCATAGACCACTTGGTCAATGCCGTAGCGGTTCTTCTGCGCCCTCTCGAGTTCGGCGACCGTCTGATGGATGATGGTCGAGGCGTGATAGACCGGCGGATTGACGACGCCGAAATTATGCGCCGGATCGCGCCCGGCATGGGCGAGGAGCGTGTCGGGCTTCTTGGATTTGCTTTTCATCGTTGTCTCGTGCTTTGGCCCATCTTGCCGAGAGTCGTCGGAGCGCGGAAGGCGCTTGTGGGGATCGCTCGGCGAAGCGGGGAATCAACCGGCGATGGCGACGCCGATCATTCGGCCGATGCCATAGGTCACGGCGGCGGCAGCGAGGCCGACGACAAGCTGCCGCGCGCCCGAGAACAACACGCCGCGGCCGGTAAACAGCGACGTGGCCGCGCCGATCAGGAACATCACCGCGCCGCTGAGCGCCGCGCCCGCCCACACTGCCGCGGTGCCGCTGAGCACCGCGAAGGGCAGGATCGGCATCGCCGCGCCGCCCGCGAACAGCAGGAACGATGTCACCGCCGCCGTCCACGCCGAACCGCCAAGCTCGTTGGGATCGATGCCGAGCTCCTCGCGCGCCAGGGTGTCGAGCGCCGCGCGCTTGTCGCCGAAGATCCGTTCGGAAAGCAGCTTTGCCTGGTGCTCGGTCAGGCCTTTGGCTTGGTAGATCAGTGCCAGCTCCTCCTTTTCCTCTTCGGGAAAGGTGCGCAGCTCCTCGGCCTCGACGTCGATCTGTGCTTGCGCCAGCTCGCGCGCGCTGTTGACCGACAGCCATTCGCCCATTGCCATCGAACACGCACCGGCGATCAGACCGGCGATGCCGGTGATCAGCACCGCATGGCTGCTGAGATTGGCGCCAGCGACGCCGGCGATCAGACTCAAATTCGACACCAGCCCGTCGTTGGCGCCGAGCACGGCGGCGCGCAGTGCGTTGCTGCCGCCGCGATGGCGTCCCTCGATCTGTGCCAACTCGCCGCCGCTCAGTCCGCCGC
>JBAVMB010000420.1:0-3443 GCA_049689615.1 Allostellaceae bacterium | reverse complement strand
ACCGTTAACCATGAGTCGAAAGGTTCTATCGTGCTGGCTGAGCGGTCGTGGTTTTTCGACGTCGGGGGAAATCCGTTTCCATAGGGTGGATGGATTGGCCAGCGCCTGTCGCGGCACTTTCTCGCTTGAGCCTCCCGGCGGCAGCGACAAAACGTATTCGCCGCCTTCGTCTGAGGGCCGGTTGCGACGGTCGTGGGATCAATTTCGACCCCGTCGCCGAACCCGACCGTGTCCGCCAATAGCCGGATGCCCGTGTTTAAATCTACTTTCGAGGCATATGCGCCGAGCGCGAAATCGGCGATGAAAGGATCGTCCCAACACTCCGGTTACCCAACTTCAACCCGCGGCGAAACGATCGTCGCGGGTTTTTTCTGCGGTGCCGATCGGCGTCGCACGAGCGTTGCGCGATAAACGGCGTTCGATAACCGGCTGGGACCGTGAACCTGCAGCTTACGCCTAGAACTGCAGCAGCCCGAGCGGCTTTGGGCGCATATCCCGCTTCGCCAGGCAGGCGCCGATGAGCGCCGACACGAGAAATTCCACGGTCGCAAGATACCGCGTCCGTGGATCGGCATCGGCACGCGGCGCTCCGGTGAAGCGCAGCGACGACGACAACTGCGCACATTGCAGCGCAATCTCGTCGGAATCGAACGCCAGCGGCTCATCCGCGTGCGCGAAATCCCTGCGGATTTCGTCGACGATCTTCAGGTCGTTGCGGATATTCGGTCCGAAGACTCCCATCGCAAATGCGACCCGGATCTTGGCGGCGAAGGTCGCAAGCGGCCCGCAACCGTCGAATAGCTCGTTTCTATCGGTCTCGGCGAGATCGACGAAACGGCCGGTGATCGCCAGCGTCAGATATTTCTCGACCAGCGCCGCGCCGATGACGGCCGCGCCGCGTTCGTTCTGATTGGCGATCTCGCTCAGCGTCGCATTCAGAACGTCAGCGCCGGTCTGGAGTCGCGCGTCAGGCACGGCGCGGCTCCGCCAGCCGCCGACGGCGGAAGGGTTGCTGCCGGCACGCGGGGGACATGCCGGCAGCGGAGATGGCTCGATCTTGAGAGCAGTCACGAGGGAGGCGCTGCCCGCGGACGGCCATCACGTTCATGCGCCGGATCAACGGAGCCCCCGGCGCGAAAGTCGATGGTTAAGCATGATCGCGATCCGCCCGAGGCAGATCCATACTCCGCATCGGCCTGCGGTCGATCGCGATGCCGTGCTTCTGGATCAGCCGATAGAGCGTCATGCGCGAGATATTGAGTTCCTGCGCCGATCGCTTGACATTAAAGCGGTTGCGCTCGAGCGTCTGCCTGACGAGCTGCACTTCGGTGTCGGCGCGCGCTTTCAGAAGGTCGTGATTCTCGCCGTCCGCCGGCTTCGCCGCCGGCGTCAGGCCGAGATCCGCCACCTCGATGGTCGAGCCGTCCGCCATGACGGCAGCACGCCGGATGCACGCAATCAACTCGCGGACATTGCCCGGCCACGGATAGCTGGTGATATAGGCTTCCGCTGCGGGCGAAAGCGCGAGGTCCGGCCGGCCGAGCTCCTCGGCAAAACCCGTCAGGAAAAACTTCGCGAGCAGCTGGACGTCGTCGCCGCGTTCGCGCAACGGCGGCAAGGCAAGCGTCAGCACGTTCAACCGATAATAGAGATCCTCGCGGAACCGCTTCTCGGCTACCGCCTGGCGAAGGTTGATGTTGGTCGCGGCGATGACCCGCGTATTGATCGGGATCGACTTGCAGCTGCCGATGCGCTCGATCGTCTTTTCCTGCAGAAACCGCAGCAGGTGAACCTGCGTTTCGAGCGGCAGGTCGCCGATTTCATCGAGAAACACCGTGCCGTTCTCGGCAGCTTCGATGCGTCCGAGCTTGCGCGTGCCGGCGCCCGTGAAGGCGCCCTTTTCGTAGCCGAAGAGCTCGGAGCTGATCAGAGTGGTCGGGATCGCGCCGCAATTGATCGCGACGAATGGCCCATTCTTCCAGGCCGACCGCTCGTGCATCGCGCGCGCGACGAGCTCCTTGCCCGTTCCGCTTTCGCCGGTAATCAGAACCGGCGCATTCGATGCCGCAAAACGCCGGATTGAGTCGAAGATCCGCATCATCGGCGGGCTGGCGCCGACCATGTAGCCGGAAAATTCCGCCCGGTCTTCGCCGCCTGTGGCGGCGCGCAACGCGGCGGCCGGGCGCGTGCCGGTCGAAATCAGATCGTGCAGCCGCTTCCGCAAGGCGGGATCGCGGGCGGACAGCTCAAGAACCAGCTTCGAAAGCCCGACAGCGCCGATGCGGCCGACGTCGTCGAGATTGGGGGCATCACCGACGTTCGGAGAAACCGCCGCCACTCGGTTCGCAAACATTCGCGAAAAGCCCCCTTAATTTTTTAGCGGTGCTTCTCATGAAACACCTGCGTTTTAGACAATGCCTACGTGTGCACGGAATTGCGACGGTGCATCGGATTCGAGACAAACGCAGTCGAGTTATCCGGGAGGTTAGATGCCGCGCTACGCAAAGGCTCTGCGGTACCCACAAGAGTAATGCGAGTATCCGGCGGTGTTACCCAAGGGATGAATAGTTGCGCCTGTCATTGATAGTTTACGCAATTTACACCATAGGTCGCCGCCGCAATTGGCAGCACTCCGCGGCGACGTGGATCAATTGGTGTATTTCTCTAAATGATCAACGGGCCGGCAACATTCTCCGCTGCCGGACCGATCGAAGAAGCGAACATCGTCAATACGATGTTAAATTCGTCAGTGGCCTCCGAAGCCCAGTGCACCGAGCGCACTGCCGGTTGCCGAAGCGCTCAACGCACCAGGCGAAACGCCACCGGCGGCGCCAATACCCGCCTCCGACATCGGGAGCACCCCGCCGGCACCGGCGAGGTTCGTCGGCACCGACAGGGCGGCCCCGACCGCTTGCATACCGGTACCGAAGCCCCCATTGCCGCGCCTTGACCCGCCGAAATCGCTCCAAGATCGACAGATGACGCCCCGGAGTTGGCTGTCGATGTCACCTGCGGGAGATTGACCGCCGAACCTTGCCACGGACCGTACTGCTGCTGGTTCGACTGGGCTTGCAACTGCTGGGAGAAAAAGGCGGAATCGGGATCGGCAAGAGCGAGTGACGGCAGCGCCAACATGCCTATGGCGCATGCGCCAATGCGCACCGCGGAGATCGCCTTTTGCCCCTTCGCAGCCGACCGTGCGACCACTTAGCGGGGCGCCAGACAGGGACGCAGCGGTATTACCCGAAAGTGCGGCCGCTACGCCTTTCGTCAGCCGCCCGGAAGCCGGCGGTCAATGGACTAGAACAGATCGAATTTGATCGGGATGCGCAGGATGATCGCGAAATCGGGCGCGGCTTTGGTCGCGCCGATCTGGATGCCCAGGTTGACCGACGTCCGCTGGCTGAGCTGATACGAGAAGCCGAGGTCGAAGTCGCCGATAT
>JBAVMB010000419.1:0-2963 GCA_049689615.1 Allostellaceae bacterium | reverse complement strand
ACCTGGCGGAAAAGGATGCGGCGCCGGTACGCGGCGCCGCCGACGCGTTGGGCCTGCGGTTGCGGTATCACGACCCGGCGGTGCATGCGCGGCGCGCACCTGCGGGCGAAACCGCGCGCAGCATCTTCGAAGGCATGGAGCAGGCGCGCGTCGAGGCGCTCGGCTCGCGCAACATGGCCGGCGTTGCCGGCAATCTCGCCGCCATGCTCGACGAGCGCTATCGCCGTCAAGGCTACGAACAGATGGCCGAACGAAACGATGTGACGTTGGCCGAGGCGATCCGCCTGCTGGTGCGCGAACGGCTCACCGGTGCGCCGCCGCCGCCGGCCGCGCGGCAGGTGGTCGAGCTGTGGCGGCCGTATCTCGAAGGCAAGGTCGGACGCGATCTGATCGAGCTCGAACGCCACATGCGTGACCAGGCGACCTACGCCCGCAGCGCGCGGCAGTTGATTCAAGATCTTGATCTCGACCTGGGCGAGGCCGAGGACGACAACGCCGAGGACAGCGCCGACGATGACAGCGACAAGGTCAACGAGAACAACAGCGAAAGCGACAACGACGAAGCCACCAGCGCCGGCGCGCAGGGCTCGCTCGAAGCCGGCGCGCCGGACGAGGAAAAGCAGGACGGCGAAGCCGGCGGCGCCGAAGAGGTCCAGGGCGAATTGATGCCTGGCGCCGGAGACGACAATCCGGGCCGACCCGGCCGACCAGGTCAGATGCCGCACCAGCGCGGCGCCAACGAGGACCCGCTGGCCTATCGCGCGTTCACCACCCAATGCGACGAAATCGTCGACGCCGCCAGCCTGTGCGATCCCGACGAGCTGACGCGGCTGCGCGGCCTGCTCGACCACCAGCTGGCGCATCTGCAAAGCATCATCGCGCGGCTTGCCAATCGGCTGCAGCGCCGACTGCTCGCCAAGCAGGCGCGCTCGTGGGAGTTCGATCTCGAAGAGGGTATTCTCGATTCCGCGCGCCTCGACCGCGTCGTCACCAATCCGATCTATCCGCTGTCGTACAAGCGCGAAAAGGAAATGGAATTCCGCGACACGGTGGTGACGCTGCTGATCGACAATTCCGGCTCGATGCGCGGCCGGCCGATCACCGTCGCGGCGATGAGCGCCGACATTCTCGTGCGCACGCTCGAGCGCTGCGGCGTCAAGGTCGAGATCCTGGGCTTCACCACGCGCGCCTGGAAAGGCGGCCAGGCACGCGAGCGCTGGATTGCGGCAGGCAAGCCGCCCAATCCGGGCCGGCTCAACGATCTGCGCCACATCGTCTACAAGGCCGCCGACGAGCCGTGGCGGCGCGCGCGCAAAAGCCTCGGCCTGATGCTGCGCGAAGGTATCTTGAAGGAGAACATCGACGGCGAGGCGCTGATCTGGGCGCACGACCGGCTGCTTGCCCGGCCGGAGCAGCGCCGCATCCTGATGGTCATTTCCGACGGCGCCCCCGTGGACGATTCGACGCTGTCGGTCAATCCCGGCAACTACCTCGAACGCCATCTGCGCGAGGTCATCGGCCAGATCGAGCGCAATTCGCCGGTCGAGTTGACGGCCATCGGCATCGGTCACGACGTCACGCGCTATTACCGCCGCGCCGTCACCATCGTCGACGCCGAACAGCTCGGCGGCACGATGCTCGAGCGATTGGCCGAGCTCTTCGACGAAGACGGCCCACAGGCAGCAACGACGCCACGCCGCCGCCAGCGGTCCCGCGCTTAAGACGTCAACGCTTTACGCCGATTAAAATCCTGGAGCCGCGCCGGTCGCCGCCGTTATTGAACCGGCGGTTCGCCTGTGGGTTCGCCGCGCGAGCGCGCATGGCGCCCGAGCACGGCGCTGAAATTGCGCCAGCCATAGGCGATTGCCTCGACCGGCTGGCCGGCCACGGGAATTGGCCGGTGCATGACTTGTTTGCCGCCCAGGCGCTCGTAGAAAAAGCGTGCCGGATTGCCGCGCACGACCCAGACCAGCGCCGAACGGTGGCCGGACGCCTCGAGCCGTTGGAACAGCGCGCCCATCAGCGCGCGGCCGATGCCAGCGCTCTGTAGGTCGGGCAGCACGTACAGCGTGTAGATCTCGCCGGTGTAATCCACCGTGCCGTCGCGCTGGGCGCCGCAATTACCGAAACCGATGACGCCGATATGCGGATGCTGCGCCACCCACACGTCTTCCGGCCGATGGCGCAGGAAACTGGCCCAGGACGAGGTCTGGCGTCGCTCCGACATGTTGAGCAGGATTCGATCGGGCAGCATGCCGGGATACGTCGCCCGCCAGGTGTCGATCTCGATCTTGGCGATCGCCTGCGCGTCCTCGAGGCGCGCCTGACGAACGACGCTCATCCTCATGCCCCTCCCAAGGCCCGGACATCATAGACCGGCCCACGCGCCGCTTTCGAGAGGTTTTGCGAACAACTTGGGGATATTTCCCGGTTCAGTTGTGCGTCTCGAGTACGATCTTGCCGGTTGCCCGGCGCTCGCGTAGCAGATGATAGGCCTCCGGCGCCGCGGCCAGCGGCAGCCGATGCGAAACCACCGGGTGCAGGCGGCCTTCAGCATACCAGCCGCACAGACGCGCGAAGGCCGGTGTCAACAACTCTGGACGGCGTGTCCGGTACGTACCCCAATGAAAACCCATGATGTCGATGTTCTTTACAAGCACATGGTTGGCCGGGATTTGGGGCACACTGCCGGAGGCGAAGCCGATCACCAGCATGCGGCCGCTCCAGGCGACGGCGCGCAGCGCCTGGGCAAAGGCGTCACCGCCTACCGGATCGAACACCACGTCGGCGCCGTGCCCGTCAGTGAGCGCCCGCACGCACTCGCGCAAATCCTTGCGGCGATATTCGATCGTGTGCGTTGCGCCATGCGCGCGCGCCAATGCGCATTTCTCGCTGTCGCCGGCGGCGGCGATCACTGTCGCGCCCATTGCGGCGGCAACTTCGACGGCGGCCAGGCCGACGCC
>JBAVMB010000418.1:0-4147 GCA_049689615.1 Allostellaceae bacterium | reverse complement strand
CCTTCGTGGTTGCGGGAGAGCGGCGGCTCACCCATTATCCGGCCGCCCGTCGCAACGGGGTCTAAGGAATAATCAAGGGAGCACGACGGTGAGTCTGCGCGATTACGTTTTCACCAGTGAATCGGTTTCCGAGGGCCATCCCGACAAGGTCGCCGACCGCATCTCTGACGCCGTGGTCGACGCCTACCTCGCCGCGGACCCGATGTCGCGCGTTGCTTGCGAGACGCTGTGCACTACCAATCGCGTCATCATGGCCGGCGAGACCCGCGGCCCGGCTTCGGTGACCCACGACAAGCTGATCGAAATCGCGCGCCACGCCATCAAGGACATCGGTTACGAGCAGGAGGGCTTCCACTGGAAGAAGGCCAAGGTGGAATGCATCGTCCACGCCCAGTCGTCGGATATCGCCATGGGTGTCGACGCTGCCGGCAATAAGGACGAAGGCGCTGGCGATCAAGGCATCATGTTCGGCTATGCTTGCCGCGAGACGCCGGAGCTGATGCCGGCGCCGCTCTATTACGCGCACGCCATTCTCAAGTCGCTTGCCGAGGTGCGCCATTCCGGCGCCACGCCCGAACTCGGCCCCGACGCCAAGAGCCAGATCACGCTGGAATACCGCGACCGCAAGCCGGTGCGCGCGACCTCGGTCGTGGTTTCGACCCAGCACAGCGAGAAGATCGATCAGGACCAGGTGCGCGAGATCGTGCGCCCGCACGTGCTGGATGTGCTGCCGGACGGCTGGATGTGCGACGAGGAGCATTTCTACGTCAATCCGACCGGCCGGTTCGTCATCGGCGGTCCCGATGGCGACACCGGCGTCACCGGCCGCAAGATCATCGTCGATACCTATGGCGGCGCCGCCCCGCACGGCGGCGGCGCGTTCTCGGGCAAGGACCCGTCCAAGGTCGATCGTTCGGCCGCTTACGCCGCGCGCTATCTCGCCAAGAACGTGGTGGCGGCTGGATTGGCCGAGCGCTGCACGATCCAACTCTCCTATGCGATCGGCGTCGCCAAGCTGCTGTCGGTCTATATCGACACCGCCGACACCGGCAAAGTGGACGAGGCGAAGATTTCCAAAGTGCTGCAGGAAATGGTCAACCTCAGCCCGCGCGGCATCCGCACGCATCTCCAGCTCAACCGGCCGATCTACGCGCGCACCTCGGCCTACGGCCATTTCGGCCGCCCGCCGGAGAGCGACGGTGGCTTCTCGTGGGAGAAGACCGACATCGCCGATCAGTTGCGCCGCGCTTTCTAGTCCAAGGACGAATTTCCCAATGACCGCCGATTACAAGATCAAGGATATCGGGCTGGCCGATTTTGGCCGGCGCGAACTCGCGATTGCCGAGACCGAAATGCCCGGCCTGATGGCGACGCGCGAGGCTTACGGCAAGCAGAAGCCCTTGCAAGGCGCACGCATCGCCGGCTCGCTGCACATGACCATCCAGACGGCGGTGCTGATCGAGACGTTGAAGGCCTTGGGCGCCGACGTGCGTTGGGCGTCGTGCAACATCTATTCGACGCAGGACCACGCCGCGGCGGCGGTCGCCGCCGGCGGCACCCCGGTTTTCGCCTACAAGGGCGAGACGCTGCAGGAATACTGGGACTTCACCCATCGCATCTTCGAATGGGGCGACGGCGGCGCGCCCAACATGATCCTCGACGACGGCGGCGACGCGACGCTGCTGGTGCATCTCGGCATGCAGGCCGAGAAGGACGACAAGGTGCTGGCCAAGCCCGGCAGCGAAGAGGAAGAGGTGCTGTTCGCGGCGATCCGCACGCGCCTCAAGTCGAAGCCCGGCTGGTACGCGAAGCTGGGTACCTCGATCAAAGGCGTTTCCGAGGAAACCACGACTGGCGTCCATCGCCTCTACCAGATGGAGAAGGACGGCCGCCTGCTGTTTCCGGCGATCAACGTCAACGACAGCGTCACCAAGTCGAAGTTCGACAATCTCTACGGCTGCCGCGAGAGCCTAGTCGACGGCATCCGCCGCGCCACCGACGTGATGATGGCCGGCAAGGTCGCGCTGGTCGCGGGCTTCGGCGACGTCGGCAAGGGTTCCGCTGCTTCGCTGCGCAATGCCGGCGCGCGCGTGATGGTGACCGAGATCGATCCGATCTGCGCGCTGCAGGCGGCGATGGAAGGCTATCAGGTGGTGACGATGGACGAAGCGGCGTCCGCCGCTGACATTTTCGTCACCGCCACCGGCAACCTCGACGTCATCACCGTCGACCACATGCGGAAGATGAAAGACCGCGCCATCGTCTGCAACATCGGCCACTTCGACAACGAAATCCAGGTTGCCGGTTTGCGCAATTTCAAGTGGCACAACGTCAAGCCGCAGGTCGACGAGATCGAGTTCCCGGACGGCAAGCGGATCCTCCTGCTGGCCGAAGGCCGGCTGGTCAATCTCGGCTGCGCCATGGGCCATCCGAGCTTCGTGATGAGCGCGTCCTTCACCAACCAGACGCTGGCGCAGATCGAGTTGTGGACCAACCAGGGCAAGTACGAGAAGAAGGTCTACACGCTGCCGAAGCACCTCGATGAACGGGTGGCGGCGCTGCATCTGGCCAAAGTCGGCGCGCACCTGACCAAGCTGACGCCCAAGCAGTCGCAATATCTCGGCCTCAAAGCCGAGGGTCCGTTCAAGGCCGACACCTACCGTTATTAGGCGCGCCGGCTGGCCGGGCTGGACAGGGCTGGCTTGGCCTTGGCCTAATCGGGCGTGGCCGAAGCGATCACGATTTTCTACGGCGCGGCGACACGCGAGGACGCACAGACGATTGCGCTCCGCCGCGGCGCGCCGCTGCGCCTGAGCGATGGGCCCTATCCGTTCGCCGAGCTACCCGATCTCATCCGGCTCGCGACGACCGCGGCGCGCCTCGATTCCCTGCGCGAGCACCTGCGGTCGCTGTGCGGCCTGTGGGCTAAGCCGCCGCTGCAGTTCCTCGACGCTTATTTCGCGTGGGTTGGCGCGACGCTGGCTGCGGCGCCGGCTCAGCGCGCATTGACCGAAGCCGGGCACGGCCTGTTCGCGCCCGAAGATTGGAGCTTCGCCGCGCTGCGGCCGTTGCTGTCGGCGCTGCTGCCGGCAGGCGGCGACACGATCCGCGCCGATTTCGCGTTCTGGACCGGCATCGGCTTCGTCGCCATCGCGTTGCCCGGCGAACGTGGTGCCAAACGCCGCGACGAGCTTGCGCGGCTCGCGGTAGGGGGCGTGACCGTCGTTGAACTCGCGCCAGCCGATCTCACCGACGCACCGGCGCTCGGCGCCAAGCTGCCGCCGGATTTCGGTGACTTCTGGCGCGGCGTGGGACTGCCACGCAGTCCGTTCGGCGCACGCGATCTGGCGATCGCGCCGGTGGATTAAAGCTTGGCCTCGAGCGTGTAGAGTCCGCCGGTGAAGCGGTCGACGGCATAGACGATCTCGTTCTCATCGACATAGACGTCGTTGATCTGCGCTGCGCCGGCCGGCGAACGCGCCGGCGGCTCGGGCACGAAGAATGCGACCTCCTTCGGCTGGAAGGGGTCGCTGATGTCGTGCACGCGCACGCCGCCATTAAAGTACGTGCCGAAGATCAACGTGCTCGAGCGGAACGCCGGTCCCGGTCGGTTCTCGTGCATGTTGTGCGCGCCGTAACGGCCGCCGATGTTGCGGTGCTTCTCAACCGGCGGCAGCGGCAGCGTCGCGACGTTGACCAAGTTGTCCTCGCGCCGCATGTCGAGCAGCCAGACCAGCTTGGGCCAATCCGCCGCCTTATCGCGCACGCTCTCGTCGCTCACCACCAGCAGGTCGCGGTCGAACAGCGGCAGCGCCGTATGGGTGAAGCCGGGGAAGGGCGGATGCGGATTCCAATGGCCGACCGGTTTGGGTTTCGCCTTGTCGGCAATGTCGAGGATCCAGACGCCGCCGTCGATATAGCCCAGATAGGCGCGGTCCGGCCGCTCGGGATAGACATTGGTGTTGTGCGTGCGGAAGCCGGAATCGAACTTGGGATGGCGCGGCGGCGGCGGCGCGCTGTCGGTTTGCGCCAGGCCCGGCATCCACCAGCGGCAAATCTCGCGCGGCCTCAAAGGATTGCTGACGTCGATGGCGCGATAGAACTGGTCGTCCTTCGGATCGCGCGGCTTGAAGTCGGGCGCGCCGCC
>JBAVMB010000417.1:0-2103 GCA_049689615.1 Allostellaceae bacterium | reverse complement strand
TGGCTTAGACGTTGTACGATCGTATGTTTCTGTTCCGGCAAAACTTCGGCATCGACTTCGTCGATGCCGAGCTTCGCAGCGACGGCTTGCGCGGTGGTTCGATTATCGCCGGTGAGCATGACGATGCGGATTCCATCGGCGCGCAATTGCGCCAGTGCGGCCGGCGTCGTCGCTTTGATCGGATCGGCGACCGCGATGACGCCCGCGGCGCGGCCGTCGATGGCGACGAACATCACCGTGGCGCCGTCCCGCCGAAATTCGTCAGCGCGCGCGCCGAGACCCGCATCGGCGATGCCGAGGCTCGCGAGCAGCTTGACGGTACCGACAGCGACCGCCCCATTGTCGATGCGGCCAGTGACGCCTTGACCGACCAGCGCGCGAAAGTCGGCGGCGTCGCGGACGGTCAGGCCGCGCTGCACGGCGGCAGACACGATGGCGGCGGCGAGCGGGTGCTCGCTCGCGCGTTCCAGACCCGCCGCAAACGACAGGACTGCAGCCTCGTCGAAGCCCTGCGCCGGGACGATGCCGACAACCCGCGGCTTGCCTTCGGTCAATGTACCGGTCTTGTCGACGACCAGCGTGTCGACTTTCTCGAACCGTTCCAAAGCCTCGGCGTTCTTGATCAAAACGCCCGCGATCGCGCCTTTGCCGATACCAACCATGATCGACATTGGCGTTGCCAGGCCGAGCGCGCAGGGACAGGCGATGATAAGGACTGAAACCGCGGCGACCAGCGCGTAGACGAAGGCGGGCGGCGGCCCCCAGATGAGCCAGCTGATGAAGGCGAGGGCCGCGACCGCGATGACGGCCGGCACGAACCAAGAGGCGACGAGATCGGCCAGGCGTTGGATCGGCGGGCGGCTGCGCTGCGCCGCGGCCACCATTTGGACGATGCGCGCCAGCATCGTCTCGGCGCCGATTTTTTCCGCGCGCATCACCAGGCTGCCGCTGCCGTTGATCGTGCCGCCGATCAGCCGATCGCCTTCGGTTTTTTCGACCGGCATCGCTTCGCCCGTAACCATCGATTCATCGACAGCGCTGCGGCCGGATATGACTTTGCCGTCCACCGGCACCCTGTCGCCGGGCCGGATCCGCAACCGGTCGCCGACATGAACCTGTTCGAGCGCAATCGCCTCGTCGTTACCGTCGTCGCGCACGCGCCGCGCGATCTTGGGCGCGAGATCGAGCAGGGCGCGGATCGCGCCGCCGGTGCGTTCGCGCGCACGCAATTCCAACACCTGTCCGAGCAGGACGAGGACTGTAATGACGGCGGCGGCTTCATAGTAAACTCCGACCGTCCCGCTTGCATCGTGCAGTTCCGCGGGAAATATCTGCGGCGCGAGTGTCGCGGCGACGCTGTAGCCGTAAGCCGCGCCCACGCCGAGCGCGATTAGCGAGAACATGTTGAGGTTGTGGCTGACGAATGAGGCCCAGCCTCGCTGGAAGAACGGCCAGCCGGCCCACCACACGACCGGCGTTGCGACCGCGAACTGAATCCAAGTCGACGCGGCCGGCGAAAGGAAACGGTGTAGATCCAATCCCGGCCAGTAGCCGCCCATGTGCAAGACAAAAACCGGTAGCGTCAGTGCCGCACTGAGCCACAGCCGGCGCGTCATGTCCGCCAGTTCGGGATTTGGTTCCGCCGCGGTCGGCATCAGCGGTTCGAGCGCCATGCCGCAGATCGGACAGGCGCCCGGGGCATCGCGCACGATCTCTGGATGCATCGGACAGGTCCAAGTCGCATCGGGCGCAACCATTGCCGTCGACGCATCCGACCGAATGTATTTTTCCGGCGCGGCGGTGAATTTCGCGCGGCAGCCGGCATTGCAGAAATAATAATCCGCGCCGTGATGCTGCGCATGGTGCGGCGTGACGGCCGGATTGACCGTCATGCCGCACACCGGGTCGATTGCGCCGGCGCTGCCGCGCTGGGTCGATTTGTCGTGGATATGGGATCTGGCTGCCATGCGTGACTCGTTAGGCCCATACGCCAATTGCCGCCCTGATTTGCGTCAAATCAGGTCGCCCGCCAAATCGTCGAGGATCGGGCAATCGGGCCGCGCATCGCCGTGGCAATGTGCCGTCAGGTGGCGGATGCTGCGC
>JBAVMB010000416.1:0-1535 GCA_049689615.1 Allostellaceae bacterium | reverse complement strand
TCGCGAGATCGTCGGCGGCGCCAGTTGACAGTTGACCGAAAACGACGAGTTCGGCTGCGCGTCCGCCGAGCAAAACGGCCATGCGGTTTTCGATCTCGTCCCGCGTCATGATGAAGCGGTCCTCGCTCGGGCGCTGGATCGTGTATCCGAGCGCGCCGATGCCGCGCGGGATAATTGAGACCTTATGCACCGTATCTGCACCCGGCAGAATCATGCCGAGGAGCGCGTGGCCCATCTCGTGATGGGCGACGACGTTGCGTTCTTTCGGGCTCAGAATACGTTTTCGCCTTTCGAGCCCGGCCACGATGCGCTCCACCGCGGCGGTAAAATCGTTCATCGCGATCGAGTCAGCACGCCGCCGCGTCGCGACGACGGCCGCTTCATTGACCAGATTGGCGAGATCAGCGCCGGTAAAGCCGGGCGTCAGGGCGGCAACCTTGTCGGGATCGACGTGCGCGGCCAGCTTGTGGCCTTTCAGGTGCACTTTGAGAATGTCGATACGGCCGCCTTTGTCGGGACGATCGAGCAGAACCTGACGGTCGAAGCGGCCAGCGCGCAACAGCGCCGGATCGAGGATTTCGGGCCGATTGGTAGCGGCCAGCAGCACGAGGCCGGCACGGGTATCGAAGCCGTCGAGCTCGGAAAGCAACTGGTTGAGTGTCTGCTCTTTTTCATCGTTGCCGCCCGACGGAAATGCCGTCCGGGCACGGCCCAGCGCGTCGAGCTCGTCGATGAAAATGATGGCAGGTGCCTTCTCGCGCGCTTGGGCGAACAAGTCGCGCACGCGCGCCGCGCCAACGCCGACGAACATTTCGACGAATTCCGACCCATTGATCGAGAAGAATGGCACGCCGGCTTCGCCAGCGACCGCGCGCGCCAACAGCGTTTTGCCGGTTCCCGGCGGGCCGACAAGCAGGATGCCTTTCGGCACGCGTGCACCGAGCCGGCCATATTCTTCGGGGTCCTTGAGAAAGGCGACGACCTCTTTCAGCTCGTCCTTGGCTTCATCCACGCCGGCGACATCGTCGAAGGTGACCTTGGTGTCGGTCTCGACGTAGACCTTCGCCTTGCTGCGGCCGATCGCCATGAAGCCGCCGCCCAGTCCTTGCTGATTCGCAAAACGGCGGAAGACGAAATACCACATGCCGAAAAACAACAGCGTCGGCAGAATCCACGACAGTAACGTTGCCAGGAAGTGACTCTCGATCGCGCCGGAAAACGTGACGTTGTATTGCGTCAGCTGGTTTGCCAAATCGGGCGGAACGCGCGTCGTCACGAAGCGCGTGCGACCGTTCTCGGCCTGCTTGTACCGGCCATCGATGTAGTCGCCCGAAACTTGAACGTCGGCGACCTTGCCCGTCTTCAAATCCTCGAGAAATTGACTATACGGAATAACGGCGACTTGCTGGCTCTGGGTCCAGAACTGCTGCAAGACCAGGACGCCGAGGATGGCGACTACGATATACCAGAGATGGAATTGCGTACGCCTGTCCACCCGCCGGCTCCCTTCGCGGTATGACCGCCCCATCCAGGCT
>JBAVMB010000415.1:0-7111 GCA_049689615.1 Allostellaceae bacterium | reverse complement strand
GCACGCGGTCGAACTGGTGTCGCGCTTTGCCCGCGACGACGTGGTGCTCACGCTGATCAAGGACGGCGACCACCGCCTGTCGCGCGACGCCGATCTCGCGCTGTTGATGCGGACGCTCGCCGCATTGCTCGATTGAAGCTCAGTTGCGCAGGCCGGGCCGCAATTCAAATCCGACGCCGAGACGATTGTAGGCGTTCATCGTCGCAATCACGAATGTCAGATCGGCGAATTCCTTGTCGGAAAAGGCATGCAGCGTTTCCTCGCGCACCGTCGCACTTGGCGGCTCGATAGCCTGCCGCGTCAGCGCTTCGGCCCATGCGAGCGCCGCGCGCTCGCGCGGCGAAAAGAACGGCGCCTCGCGCCACACGGTCACGTTGTAGAGCTTCTGCGGCCTTCCGCCGGCGGCGAGCAGATCGTGGGTATGTAAATCGACGCAATACGCGCAGCCGTTGATCTGCGATATGCGGAGATAAAGGAGATCGACCAGGTTCGGTTCGATCGACGAGCTTTTCATCAGCTTGTGCACCGCGCCAAGTGCGCGATAGGCATCGCTGGCAAGCTCGCGGTAATTCGGATGCGCCATCGGAAGCTCCTTTGTATTCGGACGACGCGACGCTAAATCGGTGCGCCGACCAGCGGCAAGCCGCAATGCAGCACGCCTGCTATGAAGCGCGGCGCGGGGCAAGCGTCGTACCCCGCCGACAGCATTTTCACCTCAAATTGACGGGCCGCCTTTATCATCACCGCCGGCCGGATCGGCAGCCCAACATCGTTAGAGTCCCGAGGGATGTGCGTTCGGCTTCTGGCATATGACCGACTGGGCCAGTATAGTGCGGGATCAATGTTAAACTATTGGCGCCAAGGGCGCTTTTCGGGCTTACGCCGTATGGCAGTCATCGAAAAAGTGGGCCGCCGCGGCCGCCTCATCGTTTGGTCGGGTGTCAGCGCCGCGATCGCACTGGTGGCCGTCGTCAGCTACGCGCTATTGGCGCCGGCGCGCGTCGCCACTGCGCCCGCACAGGCTCCCGTTCCGATCGCCGTCGCCACTGTGACGCAGCGGCCGATGCCGGTGCGCGTCGACACCATCGGCACCGTGCAGACAATCGCCAACGTCGTCGTCAAATCGCGCGTCGACGGCTACATCACCGACGTCCTCATCAAGGATGGCCAGTTCGTCAAAGCCGGCGAAGTCATGTTCAAACTCGACGACCGCGCGGCGCGCGCGCAGCTCGAGCAGATGAAGGCGCAGCTCGAAAACGCCAAACACGACGTGGCGCGGTATCGGCCCTTGGTTGCGCAGGCGTTCGTGTCGCGCCAGGTCTATGACACGGCCGTGGCGAACGAGCAGGCGCTGCAGGCGCAGGTCGACGACCTGCAGGCGCAGCTGAGCTATTACACCATCGTCGCACCCATCGACGGCCGAGCCGGCACGATCAACATCAAGGCCGGCAACAGCATCAAGGCCAACGACCTGCCGTTCGTCACCATCAACCAGATTTCGCCGATCTATGTCGGCTTCACTTTGCCGCAGTCCGAGCTGCCGGGGCTGCGCGATGCCATGGCGAAAGGCCCGGTCGCGGTCGAAGTCGAGCCCGGCGGCGATTCCGGCACGCCGATCGCCGGCACGCTCGCCTTCTTCGACAACACGGTCGACGTCAATTCCGGCACCATCGCGGCGAAGGCGATCTTCGACAATACGCAGCAGCGCCTCTGGCCCGGGCAGTTCGTCAACGTCTCGGTGACCGAACGCGTCGATCCCAACGCACTCACCGTGCCGGCATCTGCCGTGCTCGTCGGCCAGAACACCAGCTATGTCTACGTGATCAAGGATGGCGAAACCGCGCAGATGCAGCCGGTGACCGTCGCGCGCACCATCGATGGCGCGAGCGTCATCAGCGCCGGACTCACCGCCGGCGATAAAGTCGCCACTGACGGCCAGCTGCGGCTGACCAACGGCAGCAAGGTCGAAATTCGCGGCTCCGAAGCGAAACCGGACAACCAGTCATGACGTTGCCGGAGACATGCATACGTCGTCCGGTGATGACGACGTTGCTGATGATGGCGTTCGTGATCTTTGGGTTGTTCGGCTACCGCCTGCTGCCGGTCGCGGCGATTCCGCAGGTCGATTTCCCCACCATCGTGGTCGCGGCGCAGCTGCCGGGCGCGTCGCCTGAAACCATGGCGTCGTCGGTAGCGACGCCACTCGAGCGCCAGTTCTCCACCATTGCCGGACTCGATTCGATGGTATCGACCTCGGGGCAGGGCGTCACCAGCATCACGATGCAGTTCGACCTCGACCGCAACATCGACGGTGCGGCGCTCGACACTCAGGCAGCGATGACCACCGCCGCCAAGAAGCTGCCGGTCGAGATGACCACGCCGCCGAGCTTCCAGAAGGTTAACCCGGCCGATCTTTCCGTCATCCTTCTGGCCCTGCATTCGGACACGCTGCCGTTGTCGATGCTCGACGAATACGCCGAGACGATGATGGCCGAACGCATCTCGACGCTGCCAGGCGTCGCACTGGTTAACGTCTTCGGCGCAGCGAAATATGCGCTTCGCGTTCAGGTCAATCCCGAGGCGCTGGCGGCTAAGGGCCTGACGCTTCAGGACGTGCAGGACGCGGTCGCGGCAGCCAATTCCAATACGCCGGTCGGCACGCTCATGGGGCCCGACCAGAGCTTCACGCTGCAAATGAAGCAGCATCACCGCGCCGCCGACTTCAGACCGATCATCATCGCCTATCGCGAAGGCGCGCCGGTGCGCCTCCAAGAGGTCGCCACCGTCGCCGATAGCGTCGAGAACGATCAGGTCGCCGCTTGGTACAACGGCCATCGCTCGATCATTCTCGGCGTCCAGAAGCAACCCAACGCCAACACCATCGAGGTGGTCGACTCCATCAAACACCTGCTTCCCGTCTTCGAGACGGAATTACCGGCGGCCGCCAAGCTCAACGTGATGGCCGACCGTTCGGTATCGATCCGCAATTCGGTCGACGAGGTCGAATTCACACTGCTGCTGACGGCGGCGCTCGTCGTGCTGGTGATCTTCCTGTTCCTGCGCAACGTGACCGCAACGATCATCCCGGCATTGGCACTGCCGGTATCGATCCTCGGCACGTTCGCCGGCATGTACGTGATGGGTTACAGCATCGACAACCTGTCGCTGCTGGCGCTGACTCTGTCCGTCGGCTTCATCGTCGACGACGCCATCGTCATGCTCGAGAACATCGTGCGCCATGTCGAGCGCGGCGAGCGCGTGATGGACGCCGCCTTCCGCGGCTCGCGCGAAATCGGCTTCACCATCATATCGATCACTTTCTCGCTGGTGGCGGTGTTCATTCCCGTGCTGTTCATGGGCGGCGTGGTCGGCCGCGTCTTCCGTGAATTCGCCATCACCATCAGCATGACCATCCTGATTTCCGGCCTGGTGTCGCTGACGCTGACGCCGATGCTGTGCTCGCGGCTGTTGAAGTCGCACCACGAGGGCGGGAAGCAGTTCATCGTGCTGCGCTGGTCCGAGGCGGCGTTCGACAAGATGCGCACCGGCTACGAATGGATGCTCGCGCGCGTGATGCGGCGGCGCCGTATCGTGCTCGGCATCACCATCCTGTCGATCGTTCTGAGCGGCGTCCTGTTCACCATCGTTCCGAAGGGATTTTTCCCCAACGTGGACACCGGCTACCTATTCGCTTTCACTGAAGGGCCACAGGACGCGTCGTTCCAGTCGATGGTCGATCATCAACAGATCGTCGCCAAGATCATCAGCGACGATCCGAACGTTTCCGACGTCAGCTCGATCATCGGCGCAACGAATTTCAGCCCGGCACTTAATAACGGCCGCTTGTTCATTCAGCTGAAGCCGCGCGACGAGCGTAGCCTCTCGGCGGACGAGGTCATCCAGGAATTGCGGCCCAAGCTCGCAACCGTGCCCGGTATGCGGACATTCCTGCAAAGCTTGCAGGACATCCGCCTCGGCGGCCGCCTGTCCAAGAGCACCTATCAGTACACGTTACAGGACGCCGACACCGACGAGCTCTATCGCTACGCCACCGATATGGAAGGCCGTATCGCACATCTGCCGGGCTTCCAGGACGTCAATTCGGACCTCGAGCTACGCAACCGCCAGGCCATCGTTCATGTCGATACTGACAAGGCCGCGTCGCTGGGCATCACCATGGACCAGATCCGCAACACTTTTTACAGCGCCTTCGGCGCGCGGCAGATCTCGACCATCTACGAGCCCTCGGACGATTACGAGGTCATCCTCGAACTCGACAAGCACTTCCAGCAGTCGCCCTCCGACCTTTCCAAGATCTACCTGAAGAGCGCCAACGGTCAGACGGTGCCGCTTGGCGCGGTCGCCACGATCGCGTCGGGCGTCGGTCCGGTGACGGTCAACCACCAAGGCCAGCTGCCGTCGGTTACCATCTCGTTCAACCTGGCGCCGGGCGTCTCGCTCGGCACCGCGGTCAACGCGATCAGCCGGCTCGAACGGCAAGTCAATCTGCCGGTGACTGTCAACACCGGCTTCCAGGGCAACGCGCAGGTCTTTCAGTCGGCGCTTAAAGGCCAGGGTCTACTGCTGATGGCGGCGATCCTGGTGATCTACATCGTGCTCGGCATCCTGTATGAGAGCTACATCCACCCGATCACGATTCTGTCCGGCCTGCCGGCGGCGGGACTCGGCGCGCTCGGCACGCTGATCGTGTTCCACGAGGACCTCAGCATCATCGCCATCATCGGCATCGTCATGCTGATCGGCATCGTCAAGAAGAACGCCATCATGATGATCGACTTCGCACTCGAACGGCAGCGCGCCGGCGACGTCACTGCCGATCAGGCGATGTTCGAGGCCTGCCTGCTGCGCTTCCGGCCGATCATGATGACCACCATGGCCGCAATCATGGGCGGCTTGCCAATTGCGATCGGCGTCGGCGCCGGCTCCGAGTTGCGTCGGCCGCTCGGCCTGGCAGTGGTCGGCGGCCTGATTGTGTCGCAGGCGCTGACTCTGTTCATCACGCCGGTGATCTATCTCTATCTCGAAAAGGTGCGGCTGTGGTTTGCGCCCGCCCATGCGATGCCCGCACCGGCTCGCGGCGATACAATCGACCGGGATCATGCGGCGCAGGCGGGCGAGTAGGATCGCGCTTCTCGCCGTCGTTCCGTTGCTGGCCGGCGCCGCGCCGTCGACGACACCCGTCATCCCGCTGATACCGCCGTCGCAGCGCTACGATGCCTGTCTGGCGGAGACGCGGCACGATCCAGCGGCCGCGCTCAAAAGCGCCGAGATGTGGCGTGACGTCGGCGGCGGTTTTCCGGCCGAGCATTGCGCGGCCATCGCGCTAATCGGACTGCAACGCTATTCCGAAGCGGCGCAACGCCTCGAGGCGCTTGCCGGCCAGATGATGAGCGAGCCAGCGGACCTACGCGCCGACGCGCTCGACCAGGCCGGCCAAGCCTGGCTTCTTGCCGACCAACCGGATCGTGCCAAGACCGCGTTCGATGCGGCGCTGAGTTTCGTGCCGCACAAACCGGATTTCCTGATCGACCGCTCCGAGGCGCTGGCCGATGGCGGTCATTACTGGGACGCGATCGACGACCTCAACCGTGCGCTCGAAGCCGATCCCAAGAACGTGGACGCGCTGGTGTTCCGTGCGTCAGCCTATCGCCATGTCGGCAGCGCTGATGCGCTCGAACTCGCGAATGCAGATGCCAACCGTGCGCTCGCGCTCGCGCCCAACTCGGTGTCTGGCCTGCTCGAACGCGGCAACATCCGGCGTCTGCGCGGCGACAACGTCGGCGCCAAGGCGGATTGGCAGCGTGTGATTGCGCTCGCGCCGCAATCGCACGCGGCGCGTTATGCGCGAAACAATCTGGCGCACATCGCTGACAGCCCGCAGCTAACCGACACGCCGCAGACGCCGCCGCGCTGAGAGGCGCCGGCTCAGAAATCCAGATCGGCGTAGTGCTTGGGCGGCGGCGCGCCGGGAATGTGATCCGCCAGCAGCGGTCGGAAGGACGGGCGCGACTTGACCCGGGCGTACCATTCCTTCGCCGGTTCGTGCAGGTCCCACGGCACGTCGCCGAGATAGTCGACCACCGACAGGTGCGCCGCAGCCGCGATATCGCCGAGGGAGAAATGATCGCCGGCCAGCCACCGCCGCCGTTCGGCCAGATAGGTGATGTATTCGAGATGGTAGCCGAGGTTGGCCTTGGCCGTGCGCAACACCGTCGAATCGGGCGTGCCGAAGCCGAGAAACCGTTTCATGATTTTTTCGGTGACGAGGCCCTCGGTCACTTCGGCGTTCATCTTGTGGTCGAACCAGGCAGCGACCCGGCGAACCTCGGCGCGGTCGACCGGACTGAGTCCGATGAGCAGCTTGTCGCGATAGACCTCGTCGAGATATTCGGAGATGGGCCAGGCGCCGGCGAGAACAGCGCCGCCCGGCTCGATCAGCACGGGCACATCGCCGGCCGGATTGAGCGCGAGAAATTCGGCGCGCCGCTCCCAAGTCTTCTCCACCTTCATGGTGAATTCGAGACCCTTTTCGGCGAGCACGAGTCGAATCGCGCGCGAAAAGGGCGACAGCCAGAGATGATAAAGCACGCGCATGTCGGACTATGATAACGCGATCCTGTGCGCGCCGTTAGTCGCCCGCTGCGTCGGGCGCTTCGCGGCGCAGCGATGTTCAGATCGCGGTTGCGCCCGCCGTGAAACCGCCCCGCCGGAAGCGATTGAGATAGGTCGGCAGGATCGGTTCGAGCGCGGTCGGCCTGATGCCGAGCGCCGCGAGGCCGAGGGCGCCAACCGACGGCACCGAATCCCGCTGCAGCATGCGCACCTGATCGCGAGTAAGCAGCGGTTTCGGCAACAGCCCCGTGAACAAGCCCAACGCCGCCGCCACGCCGAACGGCACCGGCAGCAGCAGCCGACGGCGATTGGTCTCGTGCAGGATCAGCTCGAACAGCGCGCGAAGCGTTTCGACATTCGGTCCGCCGAGCTCATAGGTGCGGCCCGGCGTATCCTCGCGGTCCAGCGCGGCGGCTACCGCGGCGGCGACATCGCCGACGAACACCGGCGCGAAGTGCGTACGGCCGCCACCGATCAG
>JBAVMB010000414.1:0-3471 GCA_049689615.1 Allostellaceae bacterium | reverse complement strand
AACCGCATCTATCCGCCGGCGCCCGCTTTCTACGGCGCAGGGGAGCGCACCGTCGTCTACAGCGTCGGCGTCAATCCGGGCGGCACGGTCAGTACCATCACCTTGCTCGCATCCTCCGGTCAAAGTCTGATCGATGAGGCGGCGCGCCAGATGATTGCCGCGAGCGCGCCGTTTCCGCGTTTGCCCGCCGAGCTGCCGCAGGTCCGCACGTCGATCGTAATTTTTATTCCGGTGTATCCGCCCAGCTGAGTCGCCGGCCAAGCCTCAAGATTCTTGAGAGGCGCTGCCGGCGTCAGGCGACTGGTGCCCAGAGCACGTCGTCGATGCGGGCGGCGCCGCTCGCGAGCATGACCAGCCGATCGAATCCCAGAGCAATGCCGGCGCTGGGCGGCATCGCGCCAAGCGCGGCGAGGAAATCGCCATCGATGGGATAGGCTTCGCCGTAATGGGCTTGCTTGCGCGCGCAGTCGCGTTCGAACCGTCGGCGCTGCTCGGCCGCATCGGTGAGCTCGGAAAAGCCGTTGGCCAGTTCGAGGCCGCCTACATACACCTCGAAACGTTCGGCGACCCTCGGATCGCCGGGCTTGGCGCGGGCGAGCGCCGCCATGGCGATCGGATAATCGGCCAGGATCGTCGGCGCGTCGATGCCAAGGGTCGACTCGATCTTTTCGAGGAATATCCGAAAGAAGAGGTCATCCCAATCGTCGCCGGGATGCGGTTCGATCCCGAGCGGTCGTGCGGCGGCGGCCAGCAAATCCAGGCTCGGCCGCGTCGGCTCGGGTGCAGTGGCGAGAATGTCGATGCCGCAGCGATCGGCAAAGACGCCGGCGACGGTTTCCCGCCGCCACGGCCGTCGCGGATCCGCCGTCCGGCCCTGCCACGAGAATTGCGCCCGGCCGGCGGCTTCGAGTACCGCCGGCAGCAGCCGTTCGCAATCGGCCATCAGGTCGCGATAGGTGGCGCCGGCTCGATACCATTCGAGCAGCGTGAATTCCGGATGGTGCGTGGCGCCGCGCTCGCCGTTGCGGAATGCATGCGCCAGCTGGAACAATTTGGGGACGCCGGCGGCGAGCAGCTTCTTCATCGCGAATTCCGGCGACGTGTGCAGATAAAAGGAGCGCACGCCGGCGCCAGGTTCGTCGAGCGCGGTGGCGAAGGCGCGTAGATGCGGCTCGAGGCCGGGACTGATCTGCAAGGCCGGCGTATCGACTTCGGCGAAGCCTTCTGCACTGAAATAACGCCGGACCGCATGCAAAGCGGCAGTACGCGCTGCAAGATACGGCGCGCGCACTGCAAAACGTTCGCGTCCCCACCAAGGCGCTTCGGTCATTCGTGCCTCTCCTTCGGCTGCGCAAGCTAGGCGTCAGCCGCCGGCTCGCCAAGCGCCGTATTTCGCTTGTGGCCGCAGGGGACAAGCTGGTACGAAGCTGCCCGCAAACCCACAACGAGACCGGCTTTCCGCGCGAGGATTGGCGCCATGAAGATCAATGCCATCGATATCAAACCCGGCAACGTGCTCGAGCAGGACGGCAAGCTCTGGCTGGTCCTGAAACGCGAGCTTATCCAGCCCGGCAAAGGCGGTGCCTTCGCCCAGGTCGAAATGCGTGATCTCAAGACCGGGACCAAGACCAACGCACGGTACCGTACGCAGGAAACGGTCGAACGTGCGCGCCTCGACGAGAAGGAAATGCAGTTCCTTTATTTCGACGGTGACATGGCGACCTTCATGGACAACGAGACGTTCGAACAGACGACCGTCAACAAGGAGCTGATCGGTGAGCCCGCCGACTTCCTCCAAGAAGGCATGATCTGCACGATACAGCTGCACGAGGGCGTGGCACTCGCGGTCACGCTGCCGCAGACCGTGATCCTCGAAGTGGTCGACGCCGAACCGGTGGTGAAGGGGCAAACCGCATCGTCATCCTACAAGCCGGGCAAGCTGGCGAACGGGCGCCGCATCATGCTGCCGCCGCACGTCGGCACCGGCACCCGCGTCGTCGTCAATACCGTCGATGGCAGCTACGTCGAACGCGCCAAAGACTGATCGCTCCGGCAATGGCGACACGCTCGGCGCTGATCAATGTCATGGCGGCTGCCTGTCTCAAGGCGGCGCGCAGCTTGAAGCGCGATTTCGGCGAGGTCGAACAGCTCCAGGTCTCGGTCAAAGGGCCCGGAGAGTTCGTCTCGGCCGCCGATCTCGCAGCCGAAAAGGTGCTCAAGCGCGAACTCGGCAAAGCCCGGCCAAATTACGGATTTCTCCTGGAAGAAGGCGGGTTTCAGGCGGGACGCGATACCAGCCATCGCTTCATCGTCGACCCCCTCGACGGCACGACTAACTTCCTCCACGGCCTGCCGCATTTCGCGATCTCGGTCGCACTCGAACGCGAAGGCAAAATCATCGCCGCGACTGTCTACGATCCGATCAAGGACGAGATGTTCTGGGCCGAGAAGGGTCTCGGCGCCTACGTCAACGATCGGCGCTTGCGTGTTTCGGCACGCCGCAATCTCAGCGACGCGCTGATCGCGACCGGTATCCCGTTTCGCGACCGCGGCGATCACGCGCATTTTTTGAAAACCCTGGCGCCGGTGATGCGGGCGACCTCCGGCGTCCGCCGTTGGGGAGTCGCCTCACTCGACCTCGCGTATGTCGCGGCTGGCCGCTTCGACGGCTTTTGGGAATTCGAACTGAAGCCGTGGGACATTGCCGCCGGCATCCTGCTCGTACGCGAAGCTGGTGGTGATGTCAGCGATATGGCGGGCGGTCAGGACATGCTCGCCAACGGCTCGGTGCTCGCCGCCAATCCGACGCTGCACGATGCGATGCGCCAGCTGTTCGCGGCGGCGTGAAAATTCATTAGCCGCCCTTGCGTACGTGCGAACGCACCGGACACGAAACCGCTATGCCTGGACAACCGGTGGACGACACCCGTTCTAAGAGGCAGTGGCGGCGAAGCGCCACTTGCGATAGACTATTAACTAAAGACGTAGGGGACCGGAGGGGTAACCCGGCGATGCCATCGACGGCACGTACGACGCATCACGCGACGCGGCAGTTGCTCACGGCCGCGATTGGCGTGTTCGCATTGTCGGTCGGCAGCGCGGCCGTCGCGCCGGCGCGCGCGCAGTCGTCTTACACCTATTCAGATTCCGGCTCCAACGTGACGGTCGACTACGGCGTTCTCGATCGGCTGGGTCCGGCACCACGCGTGCCCGACAATCGCTTCGTGTTGCATGTGCCGGCGCAGCCCGGTGCGCAGCATGTCGCGCTCGGCCATAGCAGGCAGCGTCATCCGCGCGTCGTGACGCAGCAGTTCGTCCATCATCCGGCACGCTCCGTCGCCCAGGCGCGACCGGTTCAGCGGGCTGCGCAGATCGTCCAGATTGGCAGCGTGACTATAGATTACGGCGCCCTGGCCGCGCTCAACCAAGCCGCCGGTCAACGCATCGTGCTGCGCCGCCCGGGAACGGCAA
>JBAVMB010000413.1:0-2454 GCA_049689615.1 Allostellaceae bacterium | reverse complement strand
CAGGCAGGCGCCAGTGACAGCTGAAAAATCTTGCACGGCAGTAAGCCGACCCCAATAGCCCGGCGCATTCGGCGGCTGGCCGATATACGGATGATCGGCCGGCGCGCCCCAGCCGACGCCCATGATCACGCCGCCATGCTGGATCGTGTGATTGGGGAAGTGCAGCTTGGCGCCGACGATTCCGACATCGGGCCGACGCGCGTGCATCATCATCTCGCTGAGCCAATCCGGTTCGATGATCGCGGTATCGTTGTTGAGCAGGCAGACGTATTCGCCGCGTGCTTCTTCGCGCACGGCGTGATTGTTCATCGCCGAGAAATTGAACGGGCCTGGATGACGGATGACACGCAGACGCGAGGCGATTTCACCGCGACGCGTCTCAATCAGATCGAGATACTCACGGGCGTCACGCGCGGTACTGTCGTTGTCGACGATGATAATTTCGTAGTTGGCGTAACTCGTCTTGGCGAGAAGTGTTTCGACACATTCCTTGAGGAGATGCAGACGGTCGCGCGTCGGGATGATGATGGAGACAAGTGGATCGGGTCCGGCGTGGCGGTAGCGCACGCGGAATTGCGTCGGTAGGGCGCCGGATTCGACAGTCGCGTCGATGCCGAGGCGCTGCAAATGCGCGGCGACGGCGCGCGGGCCTTCGGCGATGATTTCCTGGATCGGGCGCCGCGTGCGACCGCTGCCAACCAGACGATGATAGAGCACGTCGGCGATATGACCGAAGCCCTTGGCGCCCTGACGTTCGGCCACGCGCAAAGCCAGATCGTATTCCTCGAGCCCGTCGTGTTCGGGATCGAAGCCGCCCATTGCCGCGAATTCGGCCGGCCGGACGACCATCAGGCCGCCGACATAGGGCATGCTGCGCATTAGATCGATGTTGAAGTCGGGCTTGAACTGCGGATTGGAGCGCTGCCCCTGCCCGTCGATCCGATCCTCGTCGGAGTAGATTGCGGCCCAGTCGGTGTGACGAAAGCCGGCGTCGGCGAGCGCGAACAGCGCGTGCGGCGCCAGCTGGTCACCGGCATCGATAAGTCCGATCCAGTCGACACCAGTGTCGCGCAGCAGCCGATTGAGCGCCGCCATCGGGCGCTCGCCGGTGGACAGCTGCCAGACGACGCGGGGATCGGCGGCGATCCCGGGCGGCGCCGGATTCGCGGCAACGACGACCAATCGCCAGTCGCCGACCGTCAGCGCCTGCAGCGATGCGACGGTTCGCGCGACGTTGCTTTCGATACCTTCCGGCACCGACATGCCGAACACGAAACGCGGCATGCGCGGCCATTGCGCGACGCGTTCGGCGACCCAGTCGGCACGGCCGGCTGCCGTTTTGGCGAAGCCTTCCATCCACTTGGCGTAGGCGTCGGCGGCGGTGAGCGTCGCCAGCGGACCGCGGCCGTACTTGCGGATGGAGGCCTGCAGCTCGCGCAGCTCGGTATCTTTGCGCGATACCGATTCACGCAGCTCCGTATTGACGTGTTCCAGACGTGCGATCTCGTCGCGCATCGCTTCGCGCGACAGGCCGCTTTCGGCCGCAGCAGATGCGCCCGCCAGGCGGCCCCAAACCTGATCGGCCCGCTCGATCTCGCCGGCGACGCGATCACACTCCGCGGTTTGACATTCGTGGGCGCGCAAGGCGCCGTAAACCGACCGCACCCAGCCGCCGAAATCGTCGACGCCGTTCGCGTCTGCCCCGCTTTTCGGCGCTGTCTGATGGTGGCGCAAACCCGGCGATAGAAAGGTCGCGACCGCCTGGTCAACTGCCTGATACGTGTTCGGCCACCGGAGACCGCATTCGGCCGCCACGCGGCCGAACTCCGCCGACCAATTGCGCGGATTCTCGATCAGATCCGGATAGTTGATAATCGTGCGCGGACAGCCACGGGTGGCGCGCTCAGCTTCGAGCATGTGCCGCAGCCACAACAGCGCCGACGCGGCCTTGCTTTTGCGGTCGCGCTTCGCCAGCGACGCGGCGACTTCGGCCGGATGGCGAAGAACCAGCACGAAGTGCGGCGTGATCCGCATCGCACGGAGCAGCGGCAGCCACAGCGGCAACAGACGGCACAGGCGCGGATCCTTAAGGCCCCACAACGGCGCCGCGGCGAACTCGTGTTCGACGATCGCCCGCAACCGGTGCGACGCGCTCACGGCCGCCGGATTTTTCATCCAGTCCGGCGGCAGCGCCCGCACATCGTCCCAACTCGAACCGAGCGCTTCGAGCAGTTGATGGTGCTCCTGCACGATGCCCGTGTGCTCCCAATAGCCGCGTTCGTTGTCTGGCGACGCCGCCATCAGTCCGGTGCCAAGCTCGACGCCCAGCAAATTGAGCACGCGGGTCACGGCGGAGGTGCCGCTACGGTGCATGCCGAGTATGAAAACAGCGCGCCGTTCGGTTGGCGCGCTGTCCGGCCGCGCCTCTAGCGCGGCGGGTTTCGTGGGGCCGAC
>JBAVMB010000412.1:0-1733 GCA_049689615.1 Allostellaceae bacterium | reverse complement strand
GAGGTAGACGTGCTTGGGCTTGGAGGCGCCGTGCTCGGCGTCGCTCGTTTTGGTTTTAACCTTAGGCGCCGGCTTAGCACGCGTATCGGGCATGCCGCGAATTCTTCACCACAAAGCCGCGAAGTGCACGGACAAAGAACGTGGTCAGGCCGTATGCCTACGCCGTCTCGCTGGTCTGGTTGGGCGGATATTCCGCCGGCATGCCGCGTTTGACGAAGAGGCGCGAGCAATAGGGGCACTCGACCCGACCAAGGGGACTGAGATTGAGGTGGACCTTGGGGTGACCACCCGCCATACCGCCGCCTTCGCCGGCGCAAGCGACCCTATCGGTATCGACCGTGACTATCTCGAATGGCTTGATCCCTGGCATGCCGCCCGCTCGATTGACCCGTTTGCGGCGCGGATGATACGCATTACGCCGGTACAATCAATGATCAGCCGCAATGCGCCGGCGAGCGCACCGCCCGCCCAGGCGGTCGAAATCAAAGGCCTGACCAAGTTCTACGGCGGCAACGGCCGGGGCCAGCCGGCGCTCGACGGCGTCGATCTGTCAATTCCGCGCGGCACCATTTTTGGTCTGCTCGGACCAAACGGCGCCGGCAAGTCGACCCTCATCAACATCCTGGCCGGCCTGGTGATCAAGTCGTCGGGTAGCGCCAAGATCTGGGGCATCGACATCGACGAAGACCCGCGCAATGCCCGTGCTGCCATCGGCGTCGTGCCGCAGGAATTGAACCTCGACTCCTTCTTCGCGCCGCGCGAATTGCTCGACGTCCAGGCCGGACTTTACGGCGTCCCGAAATCCGAGCGCCGCACCGGCGAACTCCTGGAACTCGTCGGCCTGACCGAGAAGGCCAATGCACCTGCGCGCACTCTATCGGGCGGCATGCGCCGGCGGTTGATGATGGCGAAGGCGATGGTGCATTCGCCGCCGGTGCTGGTACTCGACGAGCCGACCGCGGGCGTCGACGTCGAACTTCGCCTTCAGCTCTGGACGACCGTACGCGAGCTCGCCGCCGCCGGCACCAGCGTGCTGCTGACGACGCATTACCTCGAAGAGGCCGAAGAGCTCTGTCGCTTCATCGCGATCATCGATGAAGGCCGCCTGGTGGCATGCGACGAAACCGAAGCACTGGTGCGCAAGGTCGACGAAAAGAAATTGTGCCTGACGCTGACCGCGCCGGTGAGTGCATTGCCGGCACCGCTGCAAGCCATGGGTCTGACCCTCGAAGCGCCCGATCGCGTCGTCTTCCATTATAAGCCCAGCCGCGCCCAAGTCGGCGAGGTGCTGGCCGCGGTTGCCGCCGCCGGACTTGCCATTCGCGACGTTTCGAGCGAGGAAACCGATCTTGAGGACATCTTCCTGCGCCTCACCCGGCCGGGAACGTCCGCGTGAATCTTCGCCTCGCCCGCGTCGCGGCCGTGGCGCTCGCGATGATCCTGGATGGTTGCAGCGGAGTGCCTGACGTGCCGCCTCACGCCCCCGACATCGTAACGCCTGCGCTCGACGGCGATTTCCTTCGCGCCGACGACGGTGTGAAGCTACCTCTACAGTCGTGGCTGCCCACCGGCAAGCCGCACGCGATCGTGCTTTACGTCCACGGCTTCAACGACTATTCGCACGGCGGCGCCGAGCCAGCCAAGGCCATGGCCATGGATGGCGTCGCGACCTACGCCTACGACCAGCGCGGCTTCGGCCGCGCGCCCGACCACGGCCGCTGGGCGGGGGCAAA
>JBAVMB010000411.1:0-2625 GCA_049689615.1 Allostellaceae bacterium | reverse complement strand
GCGCAATCCGGCGCGGCCGCGACCGGAACCGGCGCCGCAACCGGCGCACCGGCTGCGTCACGCATCCGTCGGCGCGAGCGCAAGAACATCACCGCCGGCGTGGCGCACGTCAACGCCACCTTCAACAACACGATGATCACCATCACCGACGCACAGGGCAACACGATCGCCTGGTCGTCGTCGGGCACCATGGGCTTCAAGGGATCGCGCAAGTCGACGCCCTATGCGGCGCAGGTCGCTGCCGAGGACGCCGGCCGCAAGGCGATGGATCACGGCATGCGCACCCTCGAGATCGAGGTCAAGGGTCCAGGCTCAGGTCGCGAATCCGCGCTGCGCGCGCTGCAAGCCGTAGGTTTCACCGTCACCTCGATCCGCGACGTCACGACAATACCGCACAACGGATGCCGTCCGCCGAAGCGGCGGCGTGTTTAACAGGGAGTTCTAAGGGAACAGCGCTGCCCCGGCCCGTGGTGGACCGTCGGCGCGCTCGCAGGAAATGGCCAAAGGCGGCTCGTCCGCAACGGCAAAGGAAAGACTCGTGATCCAAAAGAACTGGCAAGCTCTCATCAAACCGAAACAGCTCGCGATCGAAGCGGGCGACGATCCGGCGCGGATGGCGACCGTCGTCGCCGAGCCTCTCGAGCGGGGTTTCGGACTCACCCTCGGCAACGCGCTGCGGCGCGTGTTGCTGTCGTCCCTCCAGGGCGCGGCCATCACTTCGGTCCAGATTGAAGGCGTGCTGCACGAATTCTCGTCGCTGCCTGGCGTGCTCGAGGACGTGACCGACGTCGTGCTCAACATCAAGGGCATTGCGCTCCGGATGCACGGCGAAGGGCCGAAGCGCATGCGGCTCCGCGCCGGCGGTCCCGGCGAGGTGCGAGCCGGCATGATCGAGCTCGGCCACGATATCGAGATCATGAATCCCGACCATCTGATCTGCACGCTCGACAGTGGCGCCAAGATCTCGATGGAGCTCACGGTCGAATCCGGCAAGGGCTACGTACCGGCGAGCCAGAACCGTCCCGAAGACGCGCCGATCGGTCTTATCCCGGTCGATGCGCTGTTCAGTCCGGTGAAGAAGATCAGTTACAAGGTCGAGAACACCCGCGTCGGCCAAGTGACCGACTACGACAAGCTGTCGATGCGGATCGAGACCAACGGCGCGGTAACGCCCGAGGACGCCGTGGCGCTCGCCGCGCGCATCCTGCAGGATCAGCTGCAGCTGTTCATCAACTTCGAAGAGCCGCGCGCGGCCAGCGAAGAGGAGCGTCCGTCCGAGCTGCCGTTCAACAAGAACCTGCTGCGCAAGGTAGACGAACTCGAGCTGTCGGTGCGCTCGGCCAACTGCCTCAAGAACGACAACATCGTCTATATCGGCGACCTGGTGCAGAAGACCGAAGCCGATATGCTGCGGACGCCGAACTTCGGTCGCAAGTCTTTGAACGAAATCAAGGAAGTGCTGGCGCAGATGGGCCTCCATCTCGGCATGGAAATCCCGAACTGGCCGCCCGAGAATATCGAGGAACTGGCGAAGCGCCTCGAGGAGCCGTACTGACCATGCGCCATCGTCTCCGCGGCCGCAGTTTCAGCCGCAAATCCGCTCACCGCAAAGCCATGTTCGACAACATGGCGCATGCGCTGCTGAAGCACGAGCAGATCACCACCACGCTGCCCAAGGCGAAGGATTTGCGTCCGGTGGTCGAGAAGCTCATTACGCTCGGCAAGCGCGGCGGCCTGCACGCACGGCGCCAGGTCATGGCCGCACTGCAGGATGCCAAAATCGCCGACAAGGTGATGACGACTCTGGCCGAGCGCTACAAGACGCGCGCCGGCGGCTATTGCCGCATCCTCAAGGCGGGTTTCCGCCACGGCGATGCCGCAGCGATGGCGGTGATCGAGCTGGTCGACCGCGACGTCGCCGCCAAGGGCCTGGATTCGGGCCCGGTCACCGCAAAGGCGGAGACCGAGGGCGAAGAAGCCCCCGCCGCCTGAGCGCCAGTGCGGCCGCCAAGGCCGCATTGCTCACGCCCAGCACCAGGAAGATCGCCGGCACGCCGCTGCCGAAATTGAGCATGATCGCCGAGCCGCCGCCGGCGACGACGATGAACAGTGCATTGAGGATGTTGTTGCCGGCGACGACGCGCGCGCGTTCGCTTTCGTCGCTGCGCGCCTGCATGATGGCATAAAGCGGCACCACGAAGATGCCTGCGGCCACCGCCACGCCGATTAGATCGCAGACGATCCGCCAATTGCGTGCGACCGCTAGGAACGCCGCGACGCCGCCCACCGCCATCGCGGTTTGCGGCGCTGGACTGGCGAGCCACAGGTCGAAGGTGAAGACTCCCATTGCCAGCGCGCTCCACGGCACCAATCGCGCGGTAATCGCGCCGCGCAGGATGCGGTTGGCGGCGAGCGAGCCGCAGCCGATGCCGACCGAGTTGAGGGCCAGGAACAACGTCACGACGTGGTTGTCGCCGCCGAGATACTCCTTGGCATAGTTCGGGAACTGCGAAATTACTGCGGCGCCGACCAGCCAGAACCACGAAATCCCCAGCACGGCGCGCCAGACCTCCGGCCGCTCGTGCGCCTGGCTCGCAACCTCCCAGGACGAAGCCAGGATGTTGG
>JBAVMB010000410.1:0-3402 GCA_049689615.1 Allostellaceae bacterium | reverse complement strand
GTGTGCCGATGGTGCTGACGCCGGCGCTGGCCGACGACCAGCCGTTCGTCGGCGCCGCGGTACAGGAATGGGGCGCCGGCCGCGCGCTGCCGAAAGAGCCGCCGGTGGACGATATCTATGCGGCAGTCAGCGTCGTGCTCGAGGATTCCCGCTATCGCGAGGCCGCGAGGCAGCTGTCGCCACTGCTTGCGGGCATCGACGGCGCGGCCCGGGCCGCCGACGCGATCGAGGACCTGGCGCCAGCAGCGAGCAACCAGGCACGCAAGCGCGCGAGCTAGTTCGCCGCGTCGCCGAGGGCGGCGGCGTGCACGACGTCGTCGATCTTGATTCCAAGCCGGTCGACCGTGCCGCCATTGAGCTCGAGCACGGCGATTGCCGGCGCGCGCGAGACGATGGTCGCATCGGACATCGGCACCGCGCGCTCGTGCATATCGACGATCTTTCCGCCGGTGGCGATGAACAGCATGTCGAGCGGGATCAGCGTGTTGTGCATCCAGAAGGTCATGATCTGCGGCTGCGCAGCGACGAACAACATGCCGGCATCGGGCGCCATCTCGCGACGGAACATCAGTCCCTGTTCCTGCTGCGCCGGCGTCAAGGCGAGCTCGACGGTGAAATGCTGCGGCCCCTTGACGGTGTCGATGGTGAGCGGCGCCGAGGTAAAGGTCTGGAAGGTCTGCGGCTGGGCGAAAGCCGGCGTGGCCAACATCAGCGCCAGCACGGCGACGAACGCGCGGCTCATCGGAAGAACAGCCACGCGCTCAGCAGCAATAACGGCAGCAGACACACCGCGGCCCATCCGACATAAGCAAAGAAGTTGGGCATTTTAACGCCGTAGCTTTCGACCACCGATTTCACCATCAGGTTGGGCGCGTTGCCAATATAGGTCATGGCGCCGAAGTAGGACGCGCCAGCGGAGATCGCCGCCAGCGTCAGCGCCAGCTTGCCGGTCAGCAGCGGCGCGTTGCCACCGGCGAGGCCGAAGAACACCAGATAGGCCGGCGCGTTGTCCAGCACCGACGACAGCGCACCGGGCAGCAGATAGAAAAGCGTGTTGTTGGGCGCGCCGCCGACGAAGACCTGCGCCAATAACGGCGCCGCGGGGCCAGACGTGCCCGCCGCCATGATTGCGTCGATCGGCACAAGCGTGACGAAGATCGCGGCGAACAGGATCGACACCTCGACGATCGGCGTCCAGACGAAGGTGTTTTCCTGGCGCGTCGCCGGCTTAGTCAGCCGGAGCGACAACAGCGCCAGCACCACGAACAGCACGTCGGAGACGATGTCATCGAAGCTCCAGGTGACGTGGAAGACGGTGACCGAGCCTGGCACCGGATAATACGTGCGCAACATCATGGTCAGCGCCGTGCCAAGCAACAGCAGCAGATTGACCGCGCCGTCGACGCCCAACTTCTCGATCTCGGGCAGCACCGCCGCCTCGGTCCGTCCGCGATAGAAGTAGCGGTCGATGGCGAAGAACATCGCCAATAGCACCACGGTCAGCAGCAGCGTCGGCGCCCACAAATGCTGCGCCGGCCAGAAGAACGGCACGCCACGCAGATAGCCAAGGAACAGCGGCGGATTGCCGAGCGGCGTGAGCGCGCCGCCGACGTTGCATACCAGGAAGATGAAAAACACGTAGACGTGCGCGGTGTGCCTGCGATGGCGATTGGCGCGCACCAGCGGCCGCAGCATCAGCAGCGACGCGCCCGCCGTGCCGATGCAACTCGCCGCCAGCGTACCCAGCGCGAGCAGCGCGGTGTTGACGCCCGGCGAACCGTGCGGCGCACCGCGGATGCGCAAGCCGCCGGTGATGATGAACAGCGCGCCGAGCAGCAGCACGAACGGCACGTAGGTGTTGAGCGCCATGTCGAGCAGCCGCGTGAACGACGCGCCGACGCCTTCGACCGCGACATCGGGCACGACGAAGACCAAGCTCCAGAGCGCAAAGATCTTGCCGTAATGGCGGCCCCACAGGCCGGGCACACCGAGCGGCGCGATCGCCAGCGTGAGCAACAGGCCGACGAATGGCAGGCCCCAAACCAGGCTGCCGTATGGAAGTCCCCCCGCCATCGGCGCCGACTATGGCCGAGGCTGCGCGCTGCACGCAACCCGCCCCGGCAGGCCGCGCGCTTGTCGCTGTCCGGCGCGGGCGCTACGGTTCCGCAACAAAAGACCAGGGGTGCCCGCATGGACATGACCGGCGAATACCGCGTCGCCGCGCCGCAGAAAACAGTTTGGGACGCGCTCAACGATCCCGACATCCTCAAGCAATGCATCGCCGGCTGCGAGGAAGTGCAGCGGATCTCGCCGACCGAGTTCACCGCCAAGGTGCAGGCACGCGTCGGGCCGGTGAGCGCGCGCTTTGCCGGCAAGGTAACGCTCTCCGATCTCGATCCGCCCAACGGCTACAAGATCAGCGGCGAAGGCACCGGCGGCGTCGCCGGCTTCGCCAAAGGCAGCGCCGAAGTGCACCTGGCACCCGACGGCGACGCCACCACGCTGTCATATAAGGTGATGGCGCAGGTCGGCGGCAAGCTGGCGCAGATCGGCTCGCGCCTGATCGACAGCACGGCGCGCAAGTACGCCGACGATTTCTTCGCCAAGTTCGCGGTGATCGTCGGCATGCCCGCGCCGGCAGTGGCACCTGCTGAGGCTGAGGCTGCGCCTGCCGCGCCGCAACCACTCGCGCCCACTGTCTTGCCCGCGCAACCGGAGGGCAAACGCCTCTCGCCGGTGGTGTGGGCAGCGATCCTGGCCGCACTGGTCGCGGCAATGCTCTATTTCTTTACCCGCTGACGCTTGACCCGAGCCGAATTCCGGCACGACAATCCGGGCAAGCAATAAGGCCGCGCCCGGCGTGCCACGACTGAGGAGGTCCCGAAAATGCCCAACGTCACCATGACGGTGAACGGCAAGAAGATGTCCGGCAACGTCGAGCCGCGCACCCTGCTCGTCGAGTTCCTGCGCGAGACCCTCGGCCTCACCGGCACCCATGTCGGCTGCGACACCAGCCAATGCGGTTGTTGCGTCGTGCATGTCAACGGCGACGGCATCAAGAGCTGCACGATCCTCGCCGTGCAATGCGACGGCGCCGAGGTGAAGACCATCGAAGGCGTCGCCAACGGCGACACGCTCCATCCGATGCAGGAAGCGTTCCGCGAGCATCACGGTCTGCAATGCGGCTATTGCACGCCCGGCATGGTGATGAGCGCGCTGGACCTGGTGAAGCACAATAAGAATCCGTCGGAGCAACAGATCCGCGAGTGGCTCGAAGGCAATCTCTGCCGCTGCACCGGCTATCACAACATCGTAAAAGCAATAAAAGCGGGTGCGGAGGCCATGGCAAAGGCGCGGCCATGACCGCGCGCATGATCGGCGACCCGGTGCGCCGCAAGGAAG
>JBAVMB010000409.1:0-3347 GCA_049689615.1 Allostellaceae bacterium | reverse complement strand
TGCATGATCCGCGCAAAGGGGCCGAGTTGATCGACGCCATGGCGCGGTTCGGCAAAGGCCTTCCGGCACGCGTCATTCCGTTCGCCGTCAACGAGGTGACGCAGATCGGCTTCGAGTTCCTGGCACTGGCCTTCGGCTATGGCGCCGCGCAGGTCGCGGTGCTCGTTCATCCCGAAAAACGCGACGAACTGACCGCGCTCGCGGGCCAATTCGGCCTTGCCGAGAGCGTGCTACAAGGCCTCGGTTACGGCAGCGGACGGCTCCATGTGCTGGTGGAAGCCGATCCGGATGTAGTCGAGGCTGCGCTCTATGGTTTGCCGGATGTCGCGGCGATTTCCAGCGGCCGTTTCCTGTCGCTCGGCGAAAAGCGTGGCCTGACGCGGCTTGCCCTGGCGCACCTGCACGCGAGCGCGCCGGAGCCGCGCGACATCCTGCCATTGCCGCCGGGCGCGCCGTTCGGTGCCATGCAAATTAAGGCCGACGGCTGCACCTTGTGCCTCGCCTGCGTCGGCGCTTGCCCGACAGGCGCGTTGCTGGACAATCCGGACCTGCCACAGCTGCGCTTCCAGGAAGACGCCTGCGTCCAGTGCGGCTTGTGCAAGGCCACTTGTCCCGAGAAAGTCGTCAGCCTGACGCCGCGGCTCAACTTCACCGGGGATGGGGCCAGCGCCGTCGTGCTCAAGGAAGAGCCGCCGTTCAACTGCATCAATTGCGGCAAGCCGTTCGGCACGCGCAGCTCGATCGAACGCATCATCGCACAGCTCGCGGGCAAGCATTCGATGTTCCGCGACGAGCAGCGCACGCGGCTCATCCAGATGTGCGAAGACTGCCGCGTCATCGTTCAGATCAAGGATCGCTCGGGCGATCCGTTTGCGAGCAAGCCACGGCCGAAACCACGCACGACCGAAGACTATCTGCGCGAGCGCGGCGAAAACGACAACTAGCCGTTCAGCGCTCGCTGTTTGCCTGCGCCGCACACGATGACGCGACATTATCGAGAAAGCGGCGCGCGGCATCGGCCGGCAACGCACCTTGGTCGCGCGCCTGTTCGATCGCAGCGGTCTGATGTTCGATGCAGGCGGCGACAGCGGGATCTTCGCGATTGTCGAGATAGATCAGCCAGGCGATGAGACCGAGCGCGATCGCCGCGATCGCCGCGGCCACTGCCCTTGCGGCGGACCCGTCGAGACACGAGGCGCCCGACCGCATGGCGCGCCTCAGATCTCGCGCGCCAGCGGCAGATTGCGCAGCAGGTTTTGGGGCTTCAGACGCAGCCGACGGTTGGCATCCATCGCCAGGCCAAGGTAAACCGGCTTGCCGGCGACGTCAGACCGCATGTCCGCCGGCTCGGCAAACCGCGCGCGGAACAGCGCCACCAGCTGTCGCAGCCGGGCTTCATCGACGCTTTCGCCGCGATAGAGCGCGTTGAGAATGGCCGAGGATTCGCCGTCGAGACCGACATGCCACGACCAGCGTTCGTCCTGGATCTGGTGCATCGGTTCCATGCGCAGTGTCACGCCGAGAAAATGATAGACCCAACGCTCGAGCACGCGGCATAGCGCATCGAGCCCAGCGCCGGTAAACGACAGGTCGAGTACGGTGTCGAAGCGATCACTGCGTTCCCAGTACAACGCCGCGTTTTCGGCTGATAGCACGTCGAGCGTCACGGATTGGGCCGGCGCGATGCTATCCATCAATGGCAGCGCCCGCGCGCCCGCGTGCGCGGCAACCTCCACCGTTTCCTCGTCGGCCAGCAGCACCGCGCCATCGACGAGCGTTACTTTCTGCGTGCGAAACAGCAACTCCGCCGCGCGGAGCGCGAACGGGTCGTCGCAATCGTCAAGGATGTTGCGCAGCAGCGCGTGCACCAGATGATCGAGCATCAATGCCGGCAGGGCCACGGCATCAGCCTTGAACAGCGTCAGATAGGCTCGCTCGAGCGTGCCGCTAGCAAGTAAGCGATCGCGGAGCGCGAGGAACACGCGGTAATTGTCGCGCGCGTCGGCGTCGGCGATGGCAGCAAGCTCGCCGGCGGCCACATCTGCACGCGGCGCAACCCATAGCTTGTCGTGCAAAGCACATTCGCCAGGCGCCGCCTCGACGGCTGGCCGCAACTCGGGCCGGCCAAGATACGCGCGGAGGAAATCGTCGGTCACCGCGAGATGCCCCGCCGCGTCGCGGCGCAGGCAATGAAAGCCCGAGCTCCGCCAAAAATCGCGCGGCGATGCGGCTGCGGCTTCAGTCATGGGCGGCCGCGCTGGCGAGCGCAGCTTCCAGCGACAGAATCCGCTCGCGTCCGTTCTGACGGACGCGCAAATCACCGGCTTCGTCGAGCCCGAGCGGCGTCGCGAGGCCTTCGGGCAACGCGATCGTCGGCGCGAGCGGCGTGAATGCGCGCCGCGACCATTCGGCGGCTATCATCGCGAACCCATCGCGGTCCCAACGATTGAGCCACGTAAGAAAATGGCGGCTAAAGCCCTCGATCTGCGCCACAGCCGAAAAACCTTCGAAGCCTTCCTCCGCTATGCAAGTGCGCGTCGGCGTGCGACCGGGCTCTTCGGAACCGGCGCTGACCGCGAGATCGAAACCAAGGACTGCCCATGCTGGAACGGCTTCAGCGGCACTGCTCGCCAGGGCGAGCGACAGGCCGCCGACCACGCCTCCGTCGACCAGGATATCGCCAGGCCAGCCGAATCCGATCGGCGACGGCGGCGGGGCGAATGCGCCGAGTGCGTCGGCGAAAGCCAGCGCCGCAATGTAGATCACCGGCATAGTCTCGCGCCGCGGTCGATCCGGCTTCAGCGTCAGGGCGAATTCCAGCCGTTCGGCGCGGTCGACCCAGAAAATGACGCCTTCGTCCTCGCCCGCTTTCGCCGCGGCGCACGCTTCGGCAAACGCCGACCGCCCAGGGGCGGGGCGGACAACGCGATACGGCGGCGGCAGCGTGAACCCGGTCATGCCTGCTAACAATTGTAGCCCTGCCCTTTGCGCCCGCAAATCGGCAATGGAACCGGGGGCGCCATCACATTTCATTAACGGTCGTCGCCATACGCTGAACGCGGCCCGTCATTTTTGAAAGCCGGCGCGCGGGCAAGGCGCAGCGCCGCCGCCGCAGCTACGGGGGACACATGATCGTCAATTGGATCTATGGCGTGCCGACCTGGGAGATGGCCTCGGTCGTCATCCTGCTCGTGGTCGGGCTGTCGATTCTCGGTCTCGTCGGCACCAACCGCTTCCTGCATCTTGAATTGCGCCGCAAGCACAACGAATTCACCGGTTTCAATTCGGCTCTGATCGGTGTCGTCTTCGCCGTGCTGCTTGCCTTTATTGCCGTCTCGGCGTGGGAA
>JBAVMB010000408.1:0-10332 GCA_049689615.1 Allostellaceae bacterium | reverse complement strand
GCATTCCCCGGGCCGGTGTCGAAGGCCAGGATATGCTCGTCATCACGGCCAAGCCACGTGACGTTGGCGACGCCGCTGATATTGAGCACTGCCAATGGCCGCTCAAGACCTGCGGCCAGCGCTTGATGATAAAGCGGGACAAAGGGAGCACCATGCCCGCCCGACGCGACGTCGGCGGCACGGAAATCGTTCACGACGTCGAGCCCGGTCAACCGCGCCAGCAGCGCACCATCGCCGATCTGCCACGTTCGCCCCTCCCACGGCCGGTGCAGCACCGTATGGCCGTGAAAACCAATCAGCGATACATCGCGCAGGTTGAACTGACGAGCCACAACACCGACGGCGCGCGCATGTGCCTCGGTCAAATCCGCCTCGACCGCCGCGAGCTCGCCGTTGCCGCCCAGCACCGCGCGGATACGTGCTCGCAAGGCGGGCTCGTAGGGAATCGTGAGGGCGCCGCGCGGCGCGACGGTGTGCAGACCATCGGTTTCAATTGCCGCGGCATCGATGCCGTCGATTGACGTGCCGCTCATCAGGCCGATTGCCAATGTCACGTTGCGACTCTCCGGCGGCCGCACGCAGGCTGACGGCACGCCCCCGGTATGCTAGACGCAGTCCCCATGACCAAAGCCCGCTCCGCCTTTCTTGCCGCCGCCGAGGAACGCGGCTTCATCCACCAGATCACCGACCGCACCGGCATCGACGCCCTGCTCGCCAGCGGTCCGGTCGCATCCTATATCGGCTTCGATTGTACCGCGGACAGCCTTCATGTCGGCAGCCTGCTGCAGATCATGCTGCTGCGGCTGTGGCAGAAAACCGGCAACAAGCCGATCGTCCTGATGGGCGGCGGCACCACCAAGGTAGGCGATCCATCGGGCAAGGACGAAACCCGCCGCATGCTCAGCGAGGCCGAGATCGCCGCCAACATGGCTGGCATCCGCCGGGTCTTCGAGCGGTTTCTCAAATTCGGCGACGGCAAGACCGATGCAGTGATGGTCGATAACGCCGAGTGGCTCGACCGGCTCGAATACATTCCCTTCCTGCGCGAATACGGTCGACATTTCTCAGTCAACCGCATGTTGAGCATGGACAGCGTCAAGCTCCGCCTCGAGCGCGAGCAGCCGCTGAGTTTCCTCGAATTCAACTACACGATCCTGCAGGCCTACGATTTCCTCGAACTGGCGCGGCGTTATAAATGCGCCGTCCAGATGGGCGGCTCCGACCAGTGGGGCAATATCGTCATGGGCGTCGAACTAGGTCGGCGAGCCGAAGACCGCACGCTTTATGGCGTCACCTCGCCGCTGGTCACAACCGCGTCCGGCGGGAAGATGGGCAAGACCGCACAGGGCGCCGTCTGGATCAACGCGGACAAGCTCGCGCCCTACGACTACTGGCAATATTGGCGCAACACCGAGGACGCCGATGTCGGCCGTTTTCTGAAGCTCTTTACCGACGTACCGATCGATGAGATCCGGCGACTCGAAACGCTGCGCGACAGCGAGATCAACCAAGCGAAGATCGTACTGGCGACCGAAGCGACCGCGTTGGCGCACGGCCGCAAGGCGGCGGACGAAGCCGCCGCAACCGCGCATCGCGTCTTCGCCGAAGGCGGCATCGGTAGCGATCTGCCGGTGACGGAAATGCCCAAGGCGGAGCTTAAGACCGGCCGGCCGGCGATCCAGTGCTTCCACCGCACCGGCCTGGCACCGAGCCTGAGCGAAGCGCGGCGGCTCATCCGCGGCGGCGGCGCGCGCATCAACGACAAGGTTGTGACCGACGAGAACGCAATGCTGTCGCTGGCCGATCTGAATGCCGACGGCGTGATCAAACTTTCCGCCGGCAAGAAGCGGCACGCACTGGTAAAGCCGGTCTAGGGAGTGGAGGCGGGCGCCGACGCTTCGGGTTTCGGCGGCGAGTTCGGCGCCGGATTCCACGCCTTGAACAGAAACAGGTTGCGCAAGAACCCCGGCGCGAGCGCGCTCAATGGATTGACAGCAATCTGTGGATCGCTGATTGGGCCGGCGACACGGAAATTGGCGCCGAAGATCCCTTGACCTTCGCCGCCGACCAGCAGATTGCCGATCAGCGGGATATCGCCGATCACGGTATTAAGGATATTGGCGGGGACAAGCGTGCCCGATGCGTCGAGCGTGCCAGCGTCGTAGTCAACGGTGCCGTTGACGCTGATGCCGATTGCCCCGCCATAGGCGCGCATGTTGTCGATCTTGATGCCGCCGGCGCCGTAGACGATGTCGCCCTGCAAGACCTTGAACGGTATGCCGCTGCCGCCGGTCAGCAGATCGCTCACGCCGGTGAATGACGTCAGCGTCAACAGCCGCGCAAACAGCGGCGCCCGCACGACGCGATAATCGGCGCCGTTGAACGTACCTTTCAGGACGCGTTTGCCGTTTTCGTCCACGGCGTTGCCTTTGACCGCGAACGTGCCACCCTCGACGTCGCCGGTGACATCGAGTACGCGCAACAGGGCGCCGAAATCATCCGCCGTAAGATCGAATTTGTCAGGTCCATTGGCACCGCCGTACCGCACCGTGAGTTTCTTGCCACCGGTGAAGGTGCCGTCGATCTGGGCCTCCTGCCAATGCGGACCGTTGCTTTGCAGCCGGGCGCTGAATTTGGTGACCTGCCGGTTCGCGCCCAACACCAGCCGGTCCAGAGTCGCATGGATCGCGATTGGCGGTGGATTCGCCGTAGACGGACGCGACACATCGCGCAATAGCCCGCTCGCGTCATAGCTTGGGCCTGACACGTCGGCGGTCCAGCTGTTGCCATTGCGCACAAGGGTGATCTGCGCATTCGTATCGCGGGTGACCAGACCCGGAATGTCGACGCGCGACAGACCGGTCTTGTCGAAGGTCGCCGACATTCGTGCATCGATGCCGCTGCCCACCAGGGTCGCATCGCGCACCTGCGTGAGCTGGTCGTCGGTCAGATTGAGCGTGAATTTCGCAACCGCCGGTTGGCCCGCCGCCTTGTGCCAGTCGGCCTTCGGTATGTCGACGGCGACGTCCTTGAGATTGGCGGTGACCGCGGCCTCGGCGCGCCGGCCAGCGCCCAAGCTGTAGGCCAAGGTGACGTCGATCGGCCCCTGCATCGTCGTATAGTCGGAGAAATCGAAACCAAGACGCTTGCGCGCCGCGTCGTCGAGCCGACCCTGGACCGTATAGCGCCGCTGCGGTCCTTTTTTTGTCAGGTTTTCGACCCAGTTCAGCTTCATCGGCGCGCCATCGATCGCCGCCGTGCCGTCGAGCGTGAGCGCCGAGCGGTCGAGCGTCATCTTGAATTCACCGTCGCTCAGGTCGCGGTTGAAAAACGCGTGCGGAATGGCGACCGCCGACAATTGCGCCTCGGTGCGATATTCGACTTCGTCGAAATCGAGATCGTGCTTCAGCGGCAACCGAAAGAACACGTGCGCGGTGAACGTGCCCTGCGCATGTTCGGCATCAAGGCCGAGCGCCTTGGCATATTCGAGCGGCTTGGTGTCGAGCACCTTGAGCGCGTCATGCAAGGGGCCCGACAGGGTGACGTCGATGTCACCCATCTCGTTGTTAGTGTCGAGGTTGTAAAGTTTGACGCTGGCGGCGGTCGCCCGGCCGTCGAGCACACGGCCGCTGGTCGGCGTAAAATCCATATGCTTGCGATCGAATGCAACGGTGCCGTTGACGCCACGGATGGGCTCCAGCGGCGGGAAATATTCGATCGTCAGGTTATGGTAACTGCCGGTGCCGTCAAAGCGCGTGACATCGACCGGCTTCGGCGCATTGGTGTCGATGTGAAGCGCCATCACCGCATTCATGCTATCGATCATGCCATCGTGAACGCGCGTCGTGATCCAATGCCGCGTGTGCGGTCCGACTTTCTCGGGCCAAACATGCGGCAGCGAATCGATCGGGACGCCGCCCGCCGTGAGCCGCCCCGACACGTCGAAAGTCTGCGGCCAGCCACCAGCCAGCAAGCCATTGCCGAGATTGTCGAATTCGCCTTGGACGGAGACTTTCGGACCGCCGAGATCGAGGCTGAGATCTTCGATATAGACACGCCCTTCGGTCGGATTGTAGCTCGCCCGCAACGCACCGCCGCTGACCGCCACTGTGCCGTCTGGCAGATCAGCTTCGCGCAATCGGCCGGCACCGAAGCGAAAATCGCAAAAAGCGACGTCGATCGCGAAGGTGTTGGTATCGAATCCCAAAGCCATCTCGCCCGAAACCGGCAAATCCACCGTGCCCAGCGGGTGCAGGGCTGGCGCGGCCGGCGCGAACAGCGCGGGATCGACGCCCTGAAAGTCGATCCTCACCGACAGTTCGCCAGTGACGCGGTACGCGATACGGCCGCTTAGCAGCGCCTGCTTGCCCCCAATGCCAACCGCCAGCTTCATAGAGCCGTCCATGCCGGCAGGATTGCGCTGCATAACGACGTCGAAACGATCGGCGCGCCAAGTGACGCCAAGCGATTTGTCGTCGACGATCAGTGTCGCGTTATTCATTGCGAAGTCCGTGAGATATTGCAGCGGTCCGCCGCTCCCCAGCGGGGCCGCAACGTCGCGCGTCAATCGCGTTCCCCAGAATTCGGCGGTATCGCTCTCGGCGGTTTGCTCGCCAACGGCGATGTGGAACGAGCCGTCTGCGGCACGCACGATGCGCAGGACCGGTCGATCGAGGACAATGCGCGACGGTGCCAATCGCCCCTGCAACAACGCCCATGGGCTCAACACGATTTCCATCGCGCTGAACGTTAGGTGCGCGCTGCTCGTCGGCTGGCTCAGATGTACGCCTTGAGCGAACAGATGAAAGCGCCGATCGGACCAGCTCAAGACGGTGTGATCGATGGTCACGAGTACGCCGTTCGACCCACTCGACAACGCTGATGCCAGATAGGGCGTCACACGATCGAGCACGATCGGTCCGCGCGACAGCCGCCAGGCTCCGACGCCGAGGCCGGCCGCAACGAGCACCAGCAGTACCGCAACGCCAATGGCGATGGCGCGCAACAGGTGAACGTGCGCCCGGCGCCAACCTTGACCGTGCTGCGGCGGGCGCGCAGGCTGCGGCGGCCGATTACTGTCTGCGCTATTCATGTCATCGCCATCGTTTGACACTTACGACAATCTCCCGCCAGCCGCCGACGTGACGGCGGCCGCCGTCGGTTTCGCACGCTGGCACGAAGCAGCCGGCGACGTGCGCAATGCGCCTCTTGCCGGCTTCATGCGCGATCTCGCCGCGGATGCCGCTGGCCGCCGGTTGCTGACGACGCTCTTTGGCAACAGCCCTTACCTAACCCATTGCTGTTTCAGGGAGCCGGCCCTGCTCGCCCGGCTCTGGCGCCAGGGCGTCGCGGCTACTTTCGCTGAACTTATTTCCCGGCTCAACCGCGATCTCGCGCCGACGACGCCGCACGACGCATTGGCTGCTGAGTTTCGGCGGCTCAAGCGCGGCGCGGCGTTGACGATCGCCATCGCGGATATCGCCGGGCTGTGGCCGTTGGAGCAGGTAATGGCGGCTTTGAGTGCATTTGCCGAGAGTACCTTGGCGCTTGCGACCCGCCATCTGCTGCTTGCCGCTGCCGAACGCGATGTGCTCGTGCTGCGCCATGGCGACGATCCGGCGCGCGACAGCGGCTTCATCGTCCTGGCCATGGGCAAGCTCGGCGCCGGCGAGCTCAACTACTCGAGCGACGTCGATCTGGTCGTGCTGTTCGATCCTGAAAAGGCACGCGTTGTCGGCGACATTGACGCGCAGACACTGTTCACACGCGTGACGCAGGACCTCGTTCGACTGATGGCTGAGCACACGGACGAAGGCTATGTCTTTCGGATCGATTTGCGCCTGCGGCCCGATCCAGGCTCGACACCACCGGCCCTGTCGCTGCCCGCCGCCCTCACCTACTACGAAGGTGCCGGACAGAATTGGGAGCGTGCCGCCTTGATCCGGGCACGCCCAGTGGCCGGCGATCTCGATGCCGGCCGGGATTTCCTGGCGGCGCTGACGCCGTTCCTGTGGCGCAAGTACCTCGACTTCGCGGCGATCCAGGACATCCATTCGATCAAGCGGCAAATCCATACGCAACGCGGCGGCGCGACCGTTGCCGTCGCCGGCCACAACATCAAGCTTGGCCGCGGCGGGATTCGCGAGATCGAATTCTTCGCGCAGACCCAGCAACTGATCTGGGGCGGCCGACAGCCCGAGCTGCGCCAGCGGCGCACCATTCCGGCACTCGATGCGCTCGCCGCCGCCGGTCACATCTCGCGGCAAACCGCGGACGATCTCGCCGAGGCATACGGCTTCCTGCGTCGCGTCGAACATCGCCTGCAGATGATCGATGACGCGCAAACCCACACCATCCCGGAAGACGCCGACGGCTTACGTCACTTGGCGCTGTTCCTCGGTTATGTGACGCCCGACGCATTCGCGGCCGACCTGACGCGGCGGCTGACGATCGTCGAAAGCCATTATGCCAACCTGTTCGAGGAGACGCCGTCGCTATCCGCACCCGGCAATCTCGTCTTCACCGGTACCGAGGATGATCCCGAAACCCTGCGGACGCTGGCGCAGCTTGGTTTCAAGGAACCGGGTACCGTCGCCGCAATCGTGCGCGCTTGGCACCACGGTCGTTACCGCGCGACGCGCAGCCAGCGGGCCCGCGAGTTGCTGACGGAGCTGGTGCCGGTATTGCTGCGGTCATTCGGCGCCAGCGCTGCGCCCGACGCGGCCTTCATCCGTTTCGATCACTTCCTCGGCCGGCTGCCGGCCGGCGTGCAATTATTTTCGCTACTTCACCAAAATCCGCCTTTGCTCGACCTGGTGGCGGAGATCATGAGCGCCGCGCCGACGCTGGCCGAGACGATGATGCAGCGACCAGGTGTCCTCGACGCCGTACTGGCTGGGAGATTCTTCGATCCGCTGCCGCCTTGTGCAGGGCTGACGGCCGACCTGGGACGCCTGCTCGATCGCGCGCGCCATGCCGAAGAGATTCTGGACCTCGCGCGGCGTTGGGTCGCCGAGCGCAAGTTTCAGGTCGGCGTTCAGGTGCTGCGCCACCGCCTCGACGGTGAGGCCGCCGGCGGCGCGTTCGCGGATATTGCCGAGGCGGCGCTGGCCGCGCTATTGCCTCGCGTGGCAACGGAATTCGCGCGCGTACACGGTACAGTTGCGCGCGGCGCAGTCGCGGTGCTCGGCCTTGGCAAGCTCGGCAGCCGCGAGATGACCTTCGCGTCCGACCTCGACCTGATCCTGATTTATGACGCACCGGCCGAAATGGAAAGCGTTGGCGGCAGCCAAGCTCTGGCGGCACCGGCGTATTACGCACGCCTGTCGCAGCGCTTCATCAATGCCGTGACGGCAGCGACCGCGGAAGGCCGCGTTTACGAAGTGGACATGCGGCTGCGCCCGTCGGGCACCGCCGGTCCGGTGGCCACGAGCCTGGAGGCCTTTCACCGTTATCACCGTGAGCTTGCCTGGGCCTGGGAGCAGCTGGCCCTGACGCGTGCACGTCCGATCGCCGGCGACCATATCCTCAGTGCGCGCGTCATGGCCGAGATCCGGTCGGTCTTGGTCCGGCCGCGCAGCACGCCAATATTGGCACGCGACGTCGTCGAGATGCGCGCGCGGATCGCTGACGCGCACCGCAATCCGTCGCCGTTCGATGTCAAGCATCGGCGTGGTGGCATGGTCGATATCGAATTCATCGTCCAATATTTGCAGCTGCGCGACGCGGCGCGGGCGCCAGAGGTGCTTCACGCCAATACGCGAGCGGCGCTGACGGCGCTGGCTGCAGCCAGCGCCCTGGCGCCAGCAGACGCCGGCACGCTGATCCGCGCCTTGACGCTGTGGCGCAATGTGCAGGGCCTGTTGAAATTGACCGTACCGGAGCCCTTCGATGAGGCTGGCACGCCCGCAGCGGTCAAAGACTTGATTTCACGCGGCGCCGCTGCAATTGACTTCGCGACACTTAAGCAGGATATGGATGCCGCCGCTCGCGCCGCACACGGCCTGTTTCACCGATTGGTCGAGACCGCGGCGGCCAAGATGGCGGAGGAACGTGCACCATGAGCCTCGAGATCGGCGATAAGGCCCCGGATTTTACGCTGCCCACCGATGGCGCCGGCACGGTGCGGCTGTCGGATCTCAAGGGACAGAACGTCGTGTTGTATTTCTATCCCAAGGACGACACCTCTGGTTGCACCGCCGAGGCCTGTCAATTCCGCGATCTGTTCCCGAAATTCGGCCGCACCGATGCAATGGTTATCGGAATTTCACGGGACTCGATCGCGTCGCACGACAAATTCAAGAAGAAATACAAACTGCCCTTCACCCTCGCCTCTGACGAGCAGGGCAAGGTGACGGAACGTTACGGCGTCTGGGTGCAGAAGAGCATGTACGGTCGCAAGTACATGGGAATTGAGCGCTCGACGTTTCTGATCGACGACAAGGGCGTAATCCGCGGCATTTGGCGCAAGGTCAAGGTTCCCAAACATGCCGAAGAGGTGCTTAACGCAATCAAGCCGTCGTAAAGGTTAGATTCCTCATCGGGCCACTCTGCATTCGTTTGCAGGGGCTACAGCCTCGCGCGGTCGCGTGGTAGCATTTCGCCGATGGCGCTCCGGAAGATTTTCCATAAGTCGGATTTTGTCGCCGCGGGACTGGCGCTGGCGGTGTTTTTCGCTGCCGTGGTGCCGCTTGCCAATGCCACTGCTCCCGTCATCGTCAGCCAGCGCAACCGCCATTTTAATCCGGATACGCTGACCATCACCGTCGGCACCGTCGTGCACATCGTCAACGACGACCGGGTGACCCATCACGTCTATGTCGATTCGCCAACGATGAAATTCGACTCGGGCGAGCAGCCAGTAGGCACGACGGTAGATTTGGAATTCGATCACACCGGCACTTATCACGTTCTGTGTGCGATCCATCCGACCATGCACCTGCTAGTGACGGTGCAATAAGGTCAGCGCGGCAGGACCGGAACTTCGACCGGTTTCGGATCGGACGTCAGCGTATCGAGGAAGGCGATCAGATCGGCTTTCTCATCCGCCGTCAGGTGCAGCGGCTTGATGAAATCGGCGCGACTCGGACGATCGATGCCGCCGCGATCGTAGAGATCGATGACGTCCGCCAACGTCGCCTCCGAGCCATTGTGCATGTAGGGCGCGCGCCGCGCCACGTCACGCAATGTCGGCACCTTGAACGCGTATTTGAGCTTCACCGTGTTCGAGAACAGCCGCGCACGGCCGATGTCGGCACCGGTGGCAGTGCCGACATCATAAAATCCTTCGTCGGTGAAAGCCCAGCCGATGTGGCAGTTCGAGCAACCGGCCTTGCCGGTGAACAGTACGAACCCGCGTTTGGCCTGCGCGTCGATCGCTCTATCGTCGCCGTCGATCCAGCGGTCAAAAGGCGCGGGGCCGGACACGATGGTGCGTTCGAATGTCGCCAGGGCGTCCGCGATATGCGCTTCCGTGATGGCATGATCGGAGAATGCCGCCGTAAACGCGGCGCGATAGCCGGGGATCGCCGAGAGCGCGTGAATGAGGTCAGCGGGCTTACGGTTCATGATCCCGGGATTGGTGATCGGGCCGGCAAACGCCACCGCCTCCAGCGAGGGAAAATGGCCGTCCCAGCCAAGAATCGGCGCCCACGCGATATTGAGCAGCGTCGGCGTATGGGTCTTCATCTCCTGCGTGCCGACGCCCAGACGGAGGCCGTCGGTCCACGACAGGCCAGGATTGTGGCAACTGGCGCAGGATTGTGTCCCGTTGCCCGACAGGATCGGATCCCAGAACAGCAATTCGCCGAGGTGGGCCTTCGCCTGCGAATACGGGTCGTTGGACGGGAACGGCGTCGCCTTCGGCCGTACAAAGTCCGACTTCAACTTGGCCAAGGTGGCTTGTGAATGCGCCGCCGCGTCCGCAGACGCGCCACGCGGCCCGACGTGCAGCAGCAGCACTGTAACTGCGATAATAGCCGGCGCCGCCCACAGCGCGCGTGACGCCCAGCGGCGCGTGTTGCCGCCATTGCGCTTCGTGGTCAGCACGACGCGACCGTTGCAGCTTGCGGTTCACGCGCGGCTTCGGGCAGTAGCACGGTGACCGTGGTCCCTTGCCCGGGCGCGCTGGCGATCTCGAGGCGGCCACCGTGCAATTCGATAATGCTCTTGCACAAGGGCAGGCCCATGCCTGTGCCCTCGTAACGGCGCGACAGACTGCTGTCGACTTGACTGAACGGCGACAACGCCACCGGAATATCCTCAGCGCGCATGCCAATGCCGGTGTCGGCGACCGACAGCGCGACGAAGCCGGCTCCGTCGCGGCGGGCCGAC
>JBAVMB010000407.1:0-12322 GCA_049689615.1 Allostellaceae bacterium | reverse complement strand
ATCGTCCAGTCGTCGCGCGCTTCGCCCGGCGGGAAGATGGCGCGGCGGCCATGCTGCACGCGGCCTTCAGTGTTGACGTAAGTCGCGTCTTTCTCGGTGTAAGCGGCGCCCGGAAGCACGACGTCGGCGCGATGCGCGCCGGCGTCGCCGTGGTGGCCCTGATAGACGACGAAGGCCTTGCCCAGGCGTTTCATGTCGATCTCATCGGCACCGAGCAGATAGACGAATTCGATCTCGCGTTTCTCGCACCCCGCTAGGATACCGGCAGTGTCGCGGCCGCCCGCCTGCGGCACGAAACCCAGATCGAGACCGCCGGCACGCGCTGCCGCGGTGTGGAGCACGTTGAAGCCGTTCCAGTCCTCACGCACCAGGCCGGCGGTTTCGGCCAGCGTTCGCGCCAGATGCAGGATTGCGGCACTGTCGCGGCGGCGCAACGCACCCTGCCCCAGGATGAGCATCGGCTTCTTCGCCGCCTTGAGCGTCTCGACGAATTTATGCTTGCCGACGACGATGTCGGCCAGCGTCTCCGGCCCGGCACCGAGCCACTCGACCGGATAGGTCAGCTCGCGCGGCGCGCCGATGCCGGCGACCTTGAAACCGCCCTGCAGCCAGCGCTTGCGCAGCCGCGCGTTGATGATCGGCGCTTCCCAGCGCGGGTGCGTACCGATCAGCAGGCAGGCATCGGCTTCCTCGATGCCGGCGATTGTCGTGTTGAAGAGGTAACCGGCGCGGCACGACGGATCGAGCGCGGCGCCATCCTGGCGGCAATCGAGATGCGGCGAGCCGAGCGCCGTCATCAACTCCTTCAAGGCGAGCATCGCCTCGCAGTCGGCGAGATCGCCCGCGAGCGCAGCCATGCGGTTGCCGGGGACACTCTTGAGCCGCGCGGTGATAGCGGCGAACGCGTCGTGCCACGTCGCCTCGACGAGTTTGCCGTCCTTGCGGACATAGGGCGCATCAAGCCGGCGCTTGGTCAGGCCGTCGAGCGCGAAGCGCGTCTTGTCGGCGATCCATTCCTCGTTGATAGCCTCGTTGAGCCGCGGCAGCACCCGCAGCACTTGGCCGCTGCGTGCGTCGACGCGGATGTTGGACCCGACGGCGTCGAGCACGTCGACGCTTTCAGTCTTGGTCAGCTCCCACGGCCGGGCGACGAAGGCATAGGGCTTCGCCGTCAGTGCGCCAACCGGGCAGAGATCGACGATGTTGGCCGACAACTCCGACGACAGCGTGCGCTCGATATAGGTGCTGATCTCCATGTCCTCGCCGCGGCCGGTGGCGCCGAGATCCTCGACGCCAGCGACCTCGGTGGCGAACCGGATACAACGCGTGCAGTGGATGCAGCGATTCATCGACGTCGCGACCAGCGGCCCGAAATTCTTGTCCTTCACCGCGCGCTTGTTCTCAATGTAGCGGCCGCGGTCGAAGCCGTAGGCCATCGCCTGGTCCTGCAGGTCGCACTCGCCACCCTGATCGCAGATCGGGCAATCGAGCGGATGGTTGATCAGCAGGAATTCCATCACGCCGTGACGCGCCTTCTTGGCCTTCTCGCTGTCAGTATGGATGACCATGCCGTCGGCGGCGGGCATGGCGCAGGAGGCGATCGGCTTCGGCGCCTTTTCCTGCTCAACCAGGCACATGCGACAGTTGCCGGCGATGCTGAGCCGCTGATGGAAGCAGAAATGCGCCACCTCGAAGCCGGCCAGTTGGCAGGCCTGTAGCACCGTCGTGCCCGCCGGCACTTCGACTGCCTTGCCGTTGATCGTCAGCTTAGGCATCGCCTACTCCGCCGCCCGCGCCGTATGGGCGCGATAGTCACGCATGCGGCGCTCCATTTCGGGCCGGAAATGCCGGATCAGCCCCTGCACCGGCCACGCCGCGGCATCGCCCAGCGCGCAGATCGTGTGGCCTTCGATCTCGAAGGAAACCTCCAAGAGCATATCGATCTCGCGCGGCTCAGCCTTGCCCTCGACCATGCGTTCCATCACCCGCCACATCCAGCCAGCGCCTTCGCGGCACGGCGTGCACTGGCCACAGCTCTCGTGCTTGTAGAACTGCGACAGGCGCGCGATCGCCTTGATGATGTCGGTGGATTTGTCCATGACGATGACGGCGGCAGTGCCGAGGCCGGATTTGACATCGCGCAGCGCGTCGAAATCCATCAGCACGGTGTCGCAGATCGGCTTCGGAATCACCGGCACCGACGAGCCGCCGGGAATCACCGCCAGCAGATTGTCCCAGCCGCCGCGCACGCCGCCGGCATGCTTATCAATGAGCTCGCGCAGCGGGATGCCCATCGCCTCTTCGACGTTGCACGGCTTCTCGACGTGGCCGGAGATGCAGAACACCTTGGTACCTTCGTTCTTCGGCCGGCCGATGCCGGCGAACCAAGCGCCGCCGCGGCGCAGGATCGTCGGCACCACGGCGATGGTCTCGACGTTATTGACCGTCGATGGACAGCCATAGAGGCCGACGCCAGCCGGGAACGGCGGCTTCAGGCGCGGCTGGCCCTTCTTGCCTTCAAGCGATTCGAGCAGCGCGGTTTCTTCGCCGCAGATATAGGCACCAGCGCCGCGATGCAGATAAATGTCGAAATCGTAGCCCGAGCCGCAGGCATTCTTGCCGACCAGGCCGGCGGCATAGGCCTCGTCGATCGCCGCCTGGAGAGCCTTCGCCTCGTTGACGAACTCGCCGCGGATGTAGATGTAGCAGTGATGCGCGCCCATGCCGACGCCGGCGAGGAGACAGCCCTCGATCAGCTTGTGCGGATCGTGGCGGATGATGTCGCGGTCCTTGCAGGTGCCCGGCTCGCTTTCGTCGGCGTTGACGATAAGATAGGTCGGGCGGTCGCTATGCTTGGGCATGAACGACCATTTGAGACCCGTCGGGAACCCGGCGCCGCCGCGGCCGCGCAAGCCGGACGCCTTGACCTCGTTGGTGATCCAGTCGCGACCCTTGGCGATGAGATCCTTGGTGTTATCCCAGTCTCCGCGCTTGCGCGCGCCTAGGGCGCTGTCGAGGCGCCAGTCGAACTGGCCATAGAGATTGGTGAAGATGCGATCCTTGTCGGCGAGCATCAGCGCTTGCCTCCGGCGAACGACAAATCCTTGAGCGTGGTGGCGCCGCCTTCGGGCGCCGAGGTTTGGCGCTTTTTCACCGAGCCCATCGGCGGCTTCTCGCCGCGCGCCAGCGCGTCGATCAGCGCCTCGGTCGAGCGGCCGTCGAGGTCTTCGTAGAAATCTTCGTTGACCTGGATGATCGGCGCGTTGACGCAGGCGCCGAGGCACTCGACCTCGCGCAGCGTAAACTTGCCGTCGGCGGTGGTCTCGCCGATGCCAATGCCGAGCTTCTTCTTGCAGGCCGTGACCACCTCGTCCGAGCCCCTCAGCCAGCACGGCGTCGTGGTGCAGATCTGGAAGAAATGTTTCCCGACCGGCTTCAGGTTAAACATCGTATAGAAGGTCGCGACTTCGTAGACGCGGATGCGCGCCATGCCGAGCATATCGGCGACGACGTCCATCGCGGCGCGCGGCAGCCAGTTGTCGTGCTGGCGCTGCGCCAAGTCCAACAGCGGCAGCACCGCGCTTGCCTGGCGGCCGGGCGGATATTTGGCGATATGCGCCTGCGCCTTCTTCAAGTTTTCAGGCGTGAAGGCGAAGCTGGCCGGTTGCGTCGCCGGCGCGGAATTGTCGTGCGCGCTCATCGATCGATCTCGCCGAAGACGATGTCCATCGAGCCGATGATCGCCACCACGTCGGCCAGCATGTGGCCGCGCGACACGAAATCGGTGCTTTGCAGGAACGCGAAGCCGGGTGCGTGGATCTTGCAGCGGTACGGCCGATTGCTGCCGTCAGCCACTAGATAGACGCCGAATTCGCCTTTGGGTGCTTCCACCGCCGTATAGGTCTCGCCCACTGGCACGTGATAGCCCTCAGTGTAGAGCTTGAAATGATGGATCAACGCTTCCATCGAGGTCTTCATTTCGGCGCGCGGTGGCGGCGCTACTTTGCGGTCGTCGACCATGTGCAGACCCGCTGGCATCTTGTCGATGCACTGCTTGATGATGCGCAGGCTTTGGCGCATCTCCTCCATCCGCACCAGATAACGGTCCCAGCAATCGCCGTTCTTGCCGATCGGGATGTCGAAATCCATCTCGCCGTAGACGTCGTAGGGCTGGGCCTTGCGCAAATCCCACGGCACGCCCGAAGCGCGCAGCATCGGCCCGGAAAAGCCCCAGTCGATTGCCTGCTCACGTGTCATGCGGCCGATATCGACGGTGCGCTGCTTGAAAATGCGGTTCTCGGTCAGAAGCTGTTCGAGATCGTCGATGCGCTTGGGGAACTGATCGCAGAATGCGGCGATGTCTTCCAGCAATCCGGGCGACAGATCCTGATGCACGCCGCCGGGCCGGAAATAGTTGGCGTGCAGCCGCGCGCCGGAGGCGCGCTCGTAGAATTCCATCAGCTTCTCGCGCTCCTCAAAGCCCCAGAGCAGCGGCGTAATCGCGCCAACGTCGAGCGCGAATGCCGTGAGGTTGAGAAGATGGTTCAGGATGCGGGTGATCTCGGCGAACATCACGCGGATGTACTGCGCACGCGGCGGCGGCGCGATGCCCATCAGCTTCTCGACCGCGAGCGCGAACGCGTGCTCCTGGCACATCGGCGAGACGTAATCGAGCCGGTCGAAATACGGCGTCGCCTGGATATAGGTCTTGTACTCGATCAGCTTCTCGGTGCCGCGGTGCAGCAGGCCGATATGCGGATCGGCGCGCTCGATCACCTCACCGTCCATCTCCAGCACCAGGCGCAACACGCCATGCGCCGCCGGATGCTGTGGCCCGAAATTCATCGTGAAGCTCTTGATCGCGGCTTCGTGGGCACCGGTGGCCGGATTGTTTGTCGCGGTTTCGGCGCTCATTTCGAGCCCTCCGGACCGGATGCCTTCTCGTCACCCGGCAGGATCGCGTTCATGCCTTCCCACGGCGACAGGAAGTCGAAGCTGCGGAACTCCTGCTTCAGCTTCACGGGCTCGTAAACAACGCGCTTCTGCTCTTCGTCGTAGCGCACCTCGACGTAGCCGGTGAGCGGGAAGTCCTTGCGCAACGGATGGCCCTCGAAACCGTAGTCGGTGAGGATGCGGCGCAGATCGGGGTGATCGGCAAAATAGACGCCGAGCAGGTCCCAGCACTCGCGTTCGAACCAGCCAGCAGCACTGTAGACCGACGTTGCCGATGGCACCGGCGTCTGCTCGTCGGTGGTGACCTTGGGACGGATGCGGCGATTGTGCGTCAGGCTCAAGAGGTTGTAGACGACCTCGAGCCGCTCCGGCCGCTCGGGATAGTCGACGCCGCAGATGTCGACGAGCACGCCAAACCGGCACCCTGGATCGTCGCGCAGGAATTGCAGCACCCGCACGATCGCCTCGCGCCGCACCGAGACCATCAGCTCACCGTGCGCGATCCCGCGCTGGAGCACGTCTTGCGGAAAGGCGGCGGCCACCTTTTCGCCGAGGGCCTCAAGCGGCTGGGTCATACTGCGTCCTGTCGAGCACCACGGATCAACGCGCGAAGCGCCGCTCGCGATGGATCTTTTTCTGAAGTTGCAACACGCCGTAAAGCAATGCCTCGGCGGTAGGCGGACATCCGGGGACATAGATGTCCACCGGCACGACGCGGTCGCAGCCGCGCACCACCGAGTAAGAATAATGGTAATAGCCGCCGCCGTTGGCGCACGAGCCCATCGAGATCACCCAGCGCGGCTCGGCCATCTGGTCGTAGACCTTGCGCAGCGCCGGCGCCATCTTGTTGCACAGCGTGCCGGCAACGATCATCACGTCGGATTGGCGTGGACTCGGCCGGAAAACCACGCCGAAGCGATCAAGGTCATAACGCGACGCAGCCGTGTGCATCATCTCGATTGCGCAGCAGGCGAGACCGAAAGTCATCGGCCAGAGCGAGCCAGTCTGCGCCCACTTCACCAGTTGGTCGACCGTTGAAAGGATGAATCCCTGGCGGCGCGCTTCGGAAAACGTATCAGCCGGCGCGATCACTCCCATTCGAGCGCTCCCGTCTTCCATTCGTAGATGAACCCGACGGTGAGAACGCCAAGGAAGACCATCATCGACCAGAACCCAAACACGCCGATTTTGCCGAGCGCCACTGCCCAAGGAAACAGAAAGGCGACCTCGAGGTCAAAGATGATGAACAGCAGCGACACCAGATAGAAGCGCACATCGAACTTGGCGCGCGCGTCGGAGAATGGCGGGAAGCCGCACTCGTACGGCGACACTTTCTCCGAGTCGGGATGCTGCCGCACCAGGATGAACGACGCGAGCACAATGGCGACGGACAGCGCGACGGCAACGCCGATGAAGATCAGGATCGGAAGGTATTCGCGCAGCAGACTATCCATCGACACCGCTCCCAAACGAGCGCGATGGTGGGCTGCGAAAGGCGAAGGTGACGCCGTCACGCAAATGGCGGGAGTGACGGGGCTCGAACCCGCGACCTCCGGCGTGACAGGCCGGCGCTCTAACCAACTGAGCTACACCCCCGCAGCACCGACACCGCGGCGGCCAGTCCTACCCCCACGGCCCCGGAGGTGTCAAGCGCAGGAGGCCGGATTTTCCCAAGTTTTCCCTGGCCTTTGCGCCCATTTCGGCAGCGCGGTATCGCATTGCAATATCGACCCTGCCCATCACCAAAACCGGTCGCGGGATCGATCTATCATGTGGCGCTCGGCGCGACCCGATTCAACCGGACTCCGTCAGCGGCCGAGGTAGTAAGTCAGCGTCACGACCACGCGGACCTTCTTGTCGATCGTGCTGATCTGTCCGACACCCGCGCGGAAAGACTCGCCTTCGGTGCTGGCCGACGCCGCATCGCGTGAAACGATCGAAAAGAATCCCTGGCTGGCCGATTGAATCGAGCCGACCTTGCTACCGGCATCGTTGGCAAATTGCTGCGCGGCGCCGCGGGCGTTTTGCGTCGCCGCCCGCAGCATCGACGCCTTGATGTCGTTGAGTCTGGTGAACTCGTAATCGACGTCGTTGGTCGTCAGCACGATGCCCTGCTTGATGAGATTGCTCACACCGCGGACGGTACGCCCGACAAGGTCGACATCATTCGATCGCACCAAGATCGTATTCTTGACGATGTAGCGCGCGCTTTCCGACGTGTCCTTCGGCCGGTACGGATTTGCCACCAGGTCGGTGACGGCGAGATTGTCGGATTTGATGTCGGCCGGCTTGAATCCGCTTTGGGTCAGGAAGGCGACGAGCGCGGCCTCGTCGGCGCGCGCCCGCGTATAGACATCGCCGAGATTGCCGCCGGTGACTGAATAGCCGATCTGCCACAGCGCCAGATCGGCTTTGACGTCGCGCTCGTCGAAACCTTTGACGGTGACAGCGTTGGTCGCAAGACGGCCTTTATAAACCGTGTTGCTGACGAAATAGCCCGCCGCCGCCAAGCCGATGGCGACCAGAACGCCAAGGATTACAGCGGCAACGACGTTGCTTTTCTCGGTCATCTGGTTCCCTGTGATGCGCGCATGAAATCCGGCGGCCCGGACAAAGGCGGCCGTGTTAACCGTGGCCAGCATAGTACGGCCCGGATTAACCGTCGGCAGATTTGACGAACGCCGCGCGCGGCGCGCGATTTTTCCAGGATTTCAGCCATTGGCCCGGTGCTTGCTGCTTTGTCGGCATGAAACCGGGCACGCTTGACGTCGTCGTGCCGGCGCACAATGCCGGTCGTTTCCTCGGCACCACGCTGCAAAGCGTCGCGCTCCAACATGTTCTGCCGCGATCGGTGATCGTGGTCGATGATCGCAGCACCGACGACACTGCCGCCGTCGCCGTTGCTTGCGCCGCCGACTACGCCGATTTCCTGCCGATCCGGCTGCTGCACAACACGGGCCCGCGCGGCCCGTCAGCGGCGCGCAACCTGGCGATCCGACACAGCGACGCCGAGTTCATCGTCTTGCTCGACGCCGACGATCTGCTGGCGCCGGCACACCACCAACTGCTGCTGTCGGCGATGCAATCCGCGCCCGACATCGTCGTCGCCTTCGGCGATTCGACCGAGTTCAACGCGCACGGCGAAATCGTCCGCAGCCAGTTCGCCAAGTCGGGCGTCGGCACGCGCCCCGTGAAACCGCTAGCGCACGGCATCTTCACGCTAGCCGACGGCATGTTTACCGCGCTGCTCGGCGCCGGCGCCTTCGGCACTTCGGCGTGCATCATCCGCCGGCACGTTGCGCTCGACGCCGGCCTGTTCGACGAGACCCTGCGGTTCGGTGAGGACACCGATCTGTTCCTGCGGCTCGCGCTCGCCGGCCGCTTCGCCTTCACCCGGGCGAAGGTCATGCACAAGCGCGAGCACGACGCCAACTTGACCCACGCGCGCAACACGCCGGAATTCGACCGGGCCAAAGTGCTGAGCCTGACGCACCTGTCGGCGCAGGCCGAAACTTTGCCGCTGAGCGTGGCCGAGAGGGACGCGCTGCAAGCCGAATTGGTACGCGCGATCGATGCCTATACCTATCACGCGTCGCGTCGCGGTCCCGCCGGTTACGGCGACGCGCTGCGCCTGGCGCGCGACGCCGGCCAGCCGGCGATCGCGTTCAAGCCGCGGCACTTGGCACGCATGGTTCTGCGCGGAATCGGCACGCCCGACCGCGTCGCCTGAGGTTTTTTGTCATGACCATGCCCGCCGCGCTCGAAGCCACTCACTCCGAACGTCCGCCCGTCGTGCGGCTGATCTGCGCCGCGCTGCCGTCGCGTATTGCGGCGCTGGCGATCGTGCTGGTCGGCATTGCAGCAGCCGCTATTACGGTCGCCGCGGCGCATTACGGCCCGACCATCGACGAAGGCGCGCATATCGCCGCCGGTATGCAGTGGCTCGATCAGGGCCGCTACGCCTACGAGCCGAGCACGCCGCCGCTCGCCCGCGTCGTCGACGCGCTGGGTCCCTATCTCGCCGGCGCGCGCAGCACCTCAAACCCCGACATGTGGCACGAAGGCGACGACATTTTGCGCGCCACGGACAATCCGTCGGCGATGCTCGCGCTGGCGCGGCTCGGCACCCTCGCCTTCCTGTTAATGGCCGCGGGCGTAGTCTGGCGCTGGAGCCGCCGTCTCGGTGGCGAACCCACGGCGCTGAGCGCGCTGGCGCTGTTCCTGGCATTGCCGCCGATCCTCGCCCACGCCGGCCTCGCTACAACCGACATGGCCGTTGCCGCGACCTTCGGCCTCGCAATGTTCGCGGCGGTACGCTGGCTCGAACGGCCCGATCTCTACCGCAGCTTGGCGCTAGGCACCGCCGGCGCGTTGATGGTCTTGTCCAAGTTCACCGTCTTTCTGTTCTATCCGGCCGCGCTCATGCCGGTCCTGTTCTGGCGCCTGTGGGTTGGCGGCGACCGGCGTCAGCCAACGCGCCCCTGGCTGCGCGGAGTTTCGCTCGCAGTCCTGACGGCCGCGCTGGTGATCTGGGCCGGCTATCGTTTCTCGGTCGGATCGTTGGGATACGAACCGGCGCTCGCAGGCGAGCACATCGCCGCAGCGGCCCAGCACCCATCCACCGGCTTTGCCGCCGACCTTGCCAAATTGCCGATATATCCAGCGCACGAGTTCTTCCGCGGCATCTTCGACACGACACGGCGGGTCGATGCCCACCGCGATCCAGTCTACCTTCTCGGCCAGCTCAGCCAAGGCGGCCTCTGGTACTTCTTCCCAGTCGATCTCGTCGCGAAGACGCCACTGCCGTTCCTGATCGCGGCAGCGCTCGGCATGGTCATGCTGGTGCGGCGTTCCCGCACGCTGCGCGACTGGCGCATCGCCACACCGGCGCTGGCCGCGTTCGGCGTGCTCGCCGGTTCGATGGCCAGCCCTGTCGATTTCGGCATCCGCTACCTGCTGCCGATCTATCCGATGCTGGCGATTGCCGCCGGCACGGCGCTGCTGGCATTGGCGCGCGGCAAGGGCTGGGACAAGGTCACGGCCTGTGTGCTGGTGGTGTGGCTGGGCGCCGACTCCGTCACCGCCTTTCCCGATTATCTGCCCTGGTTCAACGCCCTCGCTGGCCAGGCGCCGCAAACCGTGGCGATCAATTCAGACCTCGATTGGGGCCAGGATGTGAAACGCCTAGACCAAGACGTGCGTGCTCTCGGCATTCATCGCATCCACGTCGCGGTGCTCGAACAGTCCGAATACGACCTGGGCGCCTATATTGCCGGCTACGAGAAGTTACCGCCGGGCGAGCATGTCGGCGGCTGGGTCGCGGTCAGCCAATACATGCTGCACGAGCAGCCAGGCTACGCTTGGCTCCGCGCCTACACGCCGGTCGCCACCGTCGGTTCGTCGATCTTGCTCTACCACCTGCCGGAAAGCGTCCATGGCTAACGCCCCCAAGACGGCGCCGCAGAAGCGCCTGCGGGGGCTCGACGTCCTGCGCGGGGTCTCCGCGCTCGCCGTCTGCCTCTTCCACTACACCGACAGTTTTCCGCGCGAAACCGGCATCGCTTTGCCGATCGCCTTCCACCTCGGACACGCGATCCACGGTGTCGATATGTTCCTGGTCATCAGCGGGTTCGTCATCTTCATGACGATCGAGAAAACGCGCGATGCCTACGATTTCCTCACCGCACGCATTGCCCGACTCTATCCGGCTTTCATTGCCTGTTTGCTGGTCACGACGGCCGTGGTCTGCCTCGGCGGCGTGCCGATCCTGAAGCCGAGCCTCGGGAAGTTCCTCGCCAACGTTTCGATGGTGCCGTACGTCTTCGGCCAGGATGTCGTCGACGGCGTCTATTGGACGCTCGCCTACGAGGCATTCTTCTATGTCTTTGCCGCAACCGTGATCCGGCGTGTCGGCCTCGACCGCGTCGAGTGGGTGTGCATTCCATGGTTCGCCGTCGCGCTGATGATGCGGCTAGAGCCAATCTTCATCTGGCACTCGCCGTATCTTTTGCTGATGGCGCGTCTCGTGACCTCAGGCGCCTATGCGGGCCTGTTCATCACGGGCATCATGCTGTACCGAATCTGCGCCGGACAGGCGCGGCCGCTGACTTATATCATGCTGGCCGCCTGTCTTCTCAACACGCTCGTCGGGCCGCCGATCAACGTCAAGCCGCTGAGCTCGGTGATCTACTGCGCGATGATGTGCGGCGCCGCGTTGCTGGTCTGGCTCGGCGGCACCAACCGCCTGCCGGTGAAACCGTTCTGGGCGTTCGTCTTCCTCGGTGACATCTCGTACAGCTTCTATCTCCTGCACGACGATATCGGCTTCGTGATGATGAAATGGCTGTTGAAATGGGGCGTGAACGCTTACGTCACGCTGTTGCTGACTTTCGCCGTCGCGGTGGTGATTTCGTACGCCATGAACAGGCTGATCGAGCGTCCGGGCCAACGCGCCCTACGTGCGACGTTCAGGCGTTGGCGCGAGCGCTTCGCCGCCCAGACGTGGCGGCCGGCTGCGGTAAAGCCACTCGCCGGCGACTAACCGCCGTTCAGGCCGCTGCGCGCGGCGCGTGCGGCAACGGCCGCGCCGCCTGGCTGAGCGCGACATCGAACCGCTCCAGCACTTCGACATGACGGCGTAGCGCATCGTCGTTCCACGCCGACAACCGCGAATGCGTGTGCAGCGCCCATGCCAGGGCATAGAAGCCCTTGTAGTAATTCTGGATCAGCGCGCCACGATCGCCACCTAGCAGGTTAAGCACGGCACGTTCGACGGCGCCCATCAGATCGAAGGCGACGGCGTCCGGCGACGATGCCTCGACCGCGCGCCCTCGCGCGTCCTTGGCCATCGCCCCCTGGCACCAGCCTTCGGCGATCAGGCGCCTGCCCTCCGTCAAAATGGCCCGAATGTCGAGATCGCAGCGAACCGGCGCGCGATTAAGTTCATCCATAGCAACCTCCACCCGACGGCATGCCTTCAAATCGGATCTTCAAAGGCGAATTGCGGCGGTATTGCCGCCGACTGCATTGATCTACCTCAATGCCTAGGCTCTTCGGCCCACCTGTCTGGTAGCGAGTCGACGGTACGCCCGCGGCCGTGACAGCCGCAAGACCGCCAACATTACAAAGATGCTGCGATGCGAGAGACGCGAACGCCGGCTGTGGTGGGCGATGAAGGTTTCGAACCTCCGACCCCCTCGGTGTAAACGAGGTGCTCTACCGCTGAGCTAATCGCCCGGACAGCGGAAAGCGGCTGCGCGCCGCCTTGGTGCGCGCAGCCTGGGGCAATTCCGCGCGCGCCGCAAGGGCGCGCGGCCATTCAGGCGATGGCGTCCTTGAGGCCCTTGCCGGCGCGGAAGCGCGGCACCAT
>JBAVMB010000406.1:0-1879 GCA_049689615.1 Allostellaceae bacterium | reverse complement strand
CGCCGGGAACACCCCATTTAACGTTAGGCTTTTCTTGACTCATTGGGGCCCTGCCGCGATGCTGCCACAAAGCACATCGCTAAACCGCCGCAGCGGGATTCGATGCGGCAGGATGAAATGCCCGATCCGGTCTTGGGACGCGACCCAGGGGCGATCGGATCGGGGGAGGATGGGGTTTTGACGGCGCACGAAATGGCTGCGCAGCAAGGTTTGTACGACCCGGCGCATGAACATGATGCATGCGGCGTCGGGTTCATTGCGCATATCAAGAACCGTAAGAGCCACGATATCCTCGCCAAGGGAATCGAGATCCTTCACAACCTGGCGCATCGCGGCGCCGTGGGCTCCGATCCGCTGGCCGGCGATGGCGCCGGCATTCTGATCCAGCTGCCGGAAAAGCTGTTCCGCGACGAAGCCAAGAAATTGGGCTTCACGCTACCGGCGGCCGGCCATTTCGGCGTCGGTATGGTTTTCCTGCCGCGCAATCCCGAAACCAGGCGCGAATGCGAAGCCACGATCACGCACCTCATCGCTGCCGAAGACCAGACGCTCCTCGGCTGGCGCGACGTGCCGGTCGATTCGACCGTGTTGGGCGAGAGCATCAAGCCGATCGAGCCGGTCATCCGCCAGTTCTTCGTGGCGCGCGGCGCCAACGTCGCGGATGCGGACGCACTCGAGCGCAAGCTCTACGTCATCCGCAAGCAATCGCACGCCACCGTGCGCGCCAAGAAGCTGCCGGAAGGCGGGACGTTCTATATCGCCAGCCTGTCGACGCGCACGGTCATCTACAAAGGCATGGTGATCCCCGAGCGCCTCGCGCTCTACTACAAGGATCTCCACGATCCGCGCACCGAATCGGCGCTCGCGCTGGTGCACGCACGATTCTCAACCAACACCTTCCCGTCGTGGGAGCTGGCGCATCCGTTCCGCTTCCTCGCCCATAATGGCGAGATCAACACGCTGCGCGGCAACATCAACTGGATGATGGCGCGGCGTCATTCGATGACGTCGAAGCTGCTGGGCGAAGATCTCGCCAAGCTGTGGCCGCTCATTGGCGATGGAAACTCCGACTCGGCGACGCTCGACAACTGCCTCGAGCTGCTGATCGCCGGCGGCTATCCGATGGTGCACGCGCTGATGATGATGATTCCGGAGGCGTGGTCCGAGAATCCGCTGATGGATAAGGATCGGCGCGCCTTTTACGAATATCACGCGGCGCTGATGGAGCCGTGGGATGGCCCGGCCGCGCTCGCGTTCACCGACGGCCGCCAGATCGGCGCCACGCTCGACCGGAACGGTTTGCGGCCAGCGCGTTTCCTCGTCACGTCGGACGACCATGTCGTCATGGCGTCAGAAACCGGCGTGCTCGATTTTCCCGAGGACAAAATCGTCCGCAAATGGCGGCTCCAGCCCGGCAAGATGCTGCTGGTCGATCTCGCCAAGGGCCGGATCGTCGACGACGCCGAGCTCAAGGCCGAGATCGCGCGCGCCAAGCCGTACCAGAAGTGGCTCGACCAGACGCAAATCAAGCTCGAATCGCTGCCCGAGGAGGTAGCGCCGCTGCCGCCGCCGGCGGACGTGCTGCTCGATCGCCAGCAGGCCTTCGGCTACACCCAGGAAGACATCAAGTTCTTCCTCAAGCCGATGGTGCTGACCGCTGAAGACACCGTCGGCTCGATGGGCCGCGACACGCCGTTGGCCGTGCTGAGCGATCGACCGAAGTTGCTGTTCGACTATTTCCAGCAGCGATTTGCCCAGGTGACGAACCCGCCGATCGACAGCATCCGCGAAGAGCTGGTGATGGCGCTGGTCTCGCTGGTCGGTCCGCGGCCGAACCTGCTCGACCTTGAAACCGGCGGCTCGCACATCCGCCTTGAGC
>JBAVMB010000405.1:0-1595 GCA_049689615.1 Allostellaceae bacterium | reverse complement strand
GCAACATGGCGACGCCGGCGATCGTCACCTGCGTGGCCGTGCTGGTGCTGATTCCGCTGTCACCGTGCCTGATCTTCGGATTCGGGCCGTTTCCGAGGCTTGGCGTCGCCGGGGGCGCCGTCGCGGTGCTGATCTACTATGCGGCCGGCAGCGCTGTGCTTGCGGCGTATCTGCGCTCGAGCCGCAGCGTCGTTCGGCTGTCCTTTGCCGGCGTGCGGCTGCGCTGGGCGCTGTTTCTCGACATTCTCCGCGTCGGTCTGGTCGCCGCCCTCATCACCGTTCAAACCAATCTCACCATTGCCATCGCCACCGGTTTCGTCGGCGTGTTCGGCGCCGCCGCGATTGCCGGTTACGGCACCGGCTCGCGGCTCGAATATCTGCTTATCCCGCTGGTGTTTGGGTTGGGTGGTCCGCTCGTCGCGATGGTTGGAACGAATATCGGCGCCGGGCGTCGCGACCGCGCCTTGCGCGTCGCCTGGATCGGAGCCGCGATCGCTGCCGGCCTGTGCGAGGCCATCGGGCTGACCGCCGCAGCCGTACCGCGCGCGTGGCTGGCGCTGTTTGACAGCGATCCCGCGATGATCGACGCAGGCTCGCGCTATCTGCACGCCGTTGGCCCGGTTTACGGCCTGTTCGGCCTCGGCATGGCGCTCTATTTCGCCTCGCAAGGCGCGGGCCGGCTGTTGTGGCCGCTGCTTGCCAATTTTGCCAGATTGGTCATCGCGGCCGCCGGCGGCTTTTTGGCGTTGCGCTGGACTGGCAGCCTGACCGGCGTCTTCGTTGCGCTGGCAATCGCACTCGCAGCTTTCGGGTTGATCAACACCGCGGCTGTTGCTAGCGGAGCCTGGTTTCGCGGCGCCAAGGCACCGAGCGCAGCGCGCGCGTCCCGCGAGAAACAGGCCGTGCGATGAACCACGCGGCGAGTAAAGTCCAGTATCTTGAAGATTTCGCCGTCGGGCAGATTTACAACACCGGCCGACTCAAGATCGACGCCGACCAGATCAAGACATTCGCCCGGCAATTCGATCCGCAGCCGTTCCATCTTGACGAGGAGGCCGCGAAAAATTCCGTGTTCCGCGGTTTGGCGGCGAGCGGCTGGCACACCGCAGCGTTGACCATGCGGCTCATGGCTGACGGCGAGTTCAAGCCGGCCGGCGGCATTCTCGGCGTCGGCTTCGATGAGCTGAGCTGGCCGCGCGCGGTGCGGGCAGGAGACGAATTGCGCGCGCAGAGCGAAGTCCTTGATGTGCGACCGTCGAAATCGCGTCCGGACCGCGGACTGATTCGGGTGCGCACGACGACGCTCAATCAGAATGATGAGACGGTGATGATGTTCACCGGTAACCTGCTGGTGCCGAAGCGCCCGGCGCCGCCGTAGAATGGATAGAGCGATGCGGATCCTCGTGGTTGGCGCCGGCGCGATCGGCGGTTATTTCGGCGGCCGGCTGCTGCAAGCGGGCCGCGATGTCACGTTCCTGGTGCGACCGCGACGTGCCGCACAGCTGGCGGAGACTGGGCTGATCATCCGCAGCACCTTCGGCGATGCCAATCTGCCCAACCCGCCAACCGTGGCAGCCGAAGCGTTGCGCGAGCCG
>JBAVMB010000404.1:0-3694 GCA_049689615.1 Allostellaceae bacterium | reverse complement strand
AGTCTATACCTCGGACCCGCGCATCGTTGCGAAGGCGCGCAAGCTCGATAGAATAACCTACGAGGAGATGCTGGAATTCGCCTCGCAAGGTGCGAAGGTCCTGCAGACGCGTTCGGTCGAAATGGCGATGAACCATCGCGTGCGCGTGCAGGTGCTGTCGAGCTTCGAGGATTCGCCGGGTACATTGGTCGTGGACGAGGACGAGATCTTGGAAAAGCAGGTGGTGAGCGGCATCGCCTATAGCCGCGACGATGCCAAGGTGACGCTGGTCAAGGTTCCGGATCGTCCGGGTGTGGCTGCGGCGATCTTCGGACCGCTGGCCGAGCACGCGATCAACGTCGACATGATCGTGCAGAACATCTCCGACGATTGCCGCACGACGGATCTGACCTTCACCGTCAGCAAGGCCGATCTCGCACGCACGGTGAAAGTGCTTGAGACGCAGCGCAAGGCGCTCGCCTATGCCGAGCTCAAGCCGGATCCCAACGTCGTCAAGATCTCGGTCATCGGCGTCGGCATGCGCAGCCACGCCGGCGTGGCGCAGAAGATGTTTTCGACCCTGGCCAACAAGAACATCAACATCCAGGTGATCTCGACCTCGGAGATCAAGGTCAGCGTGCTGGTAGCCGAGGAATACACCGAGCTCGCCGTCCGCGCATTGCACAGCGCCTACGGACTCGACGCCGAATGACCGCCGCCGACCGGAACCGCGCCGCAGACTGGCTCGACCGGCTGTGGGCGCGCGGCCGGCGCTTTCTCGGCACCGAGCGCGCGATCATGGGCGGCGCGATGACCTGGGTGTCGGAGCGCAACCTGGTGGCCGCGCTCTCGAACGGCGGCGCCTTCGGCGTCATTGCATGTGGCTCGATGAATCCGGCGCAGCTCGACGCCGAGATCGCCGCGACGCGGGCGCTTACCGCGAAACCGTTCGGCGTCAACCTGATCACGCTCCATCCCCAGCTCCTGGATTTGATCGACGTCTGCACTCAGCGCGGCGTCAGTCATGTCGTGCTCGCCGGCGCCTTGCCGCCGGCGCCAGCGGTCGCGCGCGTCAAGCAGTCGGGCGCCAAGCTGCTGTGCTTCGCTCCGGCGCTGTCGATCGCCAAGAAGCTGGTGCGCATGGGTGCCGATGCTATCGTCATCGAGGGCATGGAGGCCGGCGGCCATATCGGTCCGGTCGCGACCAGTGTGCTGGCGCAGGAAATCCTGCCGTATGTCAGTGAGGTGCCGGTGTTCGTCGCTGGAGGTATCGGCCACGGCGCGGCGATTGCCTCCTATCTCGAGATGGGTGCGTCGGGCGTGCAGCTCGGCACGCGCTTCGTCTGCGCGCATGAATCGATCGCGCATCCGAAATTCAAGCAGGCCTTTCTCCGTGCGGCGGCGCGCGACGCCGTCCCGTCGGTGCAGCTCGATCCGCGATTCCCGGTAATCCCGGTGCGCGCGCTCGCCAACAACGGCACCCGCGCCTTCATGGAAAAGCAGCGCGACGTCGTCGAGCGCTTCACCAAGGGTGCTTTGTCGCAAAAAGATGCGCAACTCGAGATCGAGCACTTCTGGGTCGGCGCCCTGCGCCGCGCCGTGATCGATGGCGACGTCGAGGCCGGTTCGCTGATGGCGGGACAGAGTGTCGGCATGGTGACGCGCGAGCAGTCGATCAAGGAGATTCTCGACGAGCTGGTGGCGCAGGCGATCGACGCGCTGCTGACCCGAATCGGCGCCACCCGTGAAAGCGACACCGAGGGAGAGCGCGCCGCCGCTTTGCGCTCTCGGGCGGAAGCCTGATGGAGCCCGGCGCGGCGGCCGCTGGGTCCCGCCGCGTCCTCCGTCGCTTGCGCGACGTGATGGCCGGCGAAGGAACGGCCCAGCAAAAGCTCGACAAAGTGGTGCGCATCGTGGCCGCGGACATGGTGGCGGAGGTGTGCTCGTGCTACATCCGCCGCGCCGGCGACCTGCTCGAACTGTTCGCGACCGAAGGCCTGCGGCCCGAAGCCGTGCATCGCACACGACTGCGGATCGGCGAAGGTCTCGTCGGCGTCATCGCGGCGACGGCACGGCCGCTGGCGCTGGCCGAGGCGCAATCGCATCCCGACTTCGCCTATCGTCCGGAAACCGGCGAAGAGGTCTATCACTCGCTGATGGGCGTCCCGATTCTGCGCGGCGGCCGCGTCCTCGGCGTGCTGGTGGTGCAGAACCGCACGCAACGGCACTACGGCGAGGAAGAGATCGAGGCGCTGCAGACCATTGCCATGGTCCTGGCGGAGATCGCGGCCTCGGGCGACCTCGTCAGCCCGATGGAGCAGCAGCCCGGCGAAGGCAACGCCACGCTGCCGACGCGGCTCGACGGCGTCCGGCTCAATGCCGGCCTTGCCGTTGGCCAGGCGGTGCTCCACCAGCCGCGCGTCGCCATCCGCCGTATCGTTGCCGAGGACATCGCCGCCGAGCTCGAACGGCTGCGGCAGGCGACAGCCGCGATGCAGACCGCGGTCGAGGAGCTATTGGCGCAAAGCGACATGCCCGCATCCGGCGAGCATCACGACGTGCTCGAAACCTATCGCATGTTCGCCGCCGACCGCGGTTGGCTGCAGCGTATGGCCGAAGCCGTGCGCGGCGGCTTGACCGCCGAAGCGGCCGTGCAGCGTGTCCTCGAGGATACGCGTGCGCGCCTGTCGCAGGCGACTGATCCCTACATCAAGGAACGTCTTGCCGATCTCGAGGACGTCGCCAACCGCCTGCAATGGCACCTGACCGGCAATCCGATAACGGCGGCGCGCCAGGCCGAGCTGCCGGACGAGTTCGTCGTCGTCGCGCGCAACATGGGTCCGGCGGAGCTGCTCGATTACGACCGGCGCCGGCTGAAAGGCGTGGTGCTCGAGGAAGGCTCGCCGGGCGCCCATGTCGCCGTGGTCGCGCGCGCGCTCGACATTCCGGTGGTCGGCCGGGTCAAGGACGTGCTGCTACGGGTCGAAGCCGGCGACTACGTCGTCGTCGATGGCGACGACGCCGTCGTCGTGCTCCGGCCGAGTGAGGATCTGCTGCAGGCCGCCAACACCCGGATCCAGATACGGCAAGGACGGCAGGAGCAATATGCCACGCTCCGGGACCTGCCGGCGCAAACCAAGGACGGCGTGCAGGTCGAGCTCAGCCTTAACGCTGGCATGCTCATCGATCTGCCGTATCTCGACGAAGCAGGCGCGCAAGGTATCGGGCTGTTTCGCACCGAGCTGCAATTCATGCTGCGTGACGATTTTCCGACCGTTGCACAGCAGTCGGCGCTCTATCGTCGCGTCCTCGACCAAGCCGGCGACCGGCCGGTCACCTTTCGCACACTCGATATCGGCGGCGACAAGCTGTTGCCGTACATGGAAGGCGAACCCGAAGAGAATCCGGCGATGGGCTGGCGAGCGGTGCGCATCGCGCTCGACCGGCCGGCGCTCCTGCGCCAGCAGTTGCGCGCCTTCATCCGCGCGGCATCGGGCAAGCGCCTGCGGGTGATGTTTCCGATGGTCGCGGCGATCGCCGAATTCGATGCGGCGCGCGAAGTGCTCAATCTCGAGCTCGACCGCGTCCGCAAGCGTGGCGGCGTGCTGCCGTCCCCAGTCGAAGCCGGCGTGATGCTCGAGGTTCCGGCGCTGCTCTGGCAGCTGCCCGATTTGCTGAGCCGGGTCGATTTCATTTCAGTCGGGACCAACGACCT
>JBAVMB010000403.1:0-3730 GCA_049689615.1 Allostellaceae bacterium | reverse complement strand
TCTATGACGATCCGCGCGATGCCGCCCACGTTCCGGCGCTGCAACAAATTTGCGCGAGCGTCTGCGCGCTGCCGTTGCGGCGGTGGCAAGGCCGTGCCCGCAGCCTTGTTGCGCTCGCGACCGGCGAGGCGATGAGCGCACGCTACTTCCGCGACCGCTGGCTGATGGCTTGGATCGATGACACGGTCGCCAAGTTCCAGCCGCGCGCCGCCTTCGTCTACTGTTCGGCGATGGCACCTTACGTCACTGGTCTCAAGTTCGATCGTCGCGTCATCGACATGGTCGATCTCGATTCCGAGAAGTGGCGCGGTTACGCCGAAGCCGGCGGCATGCTGGCGCCGCTCTACCGGCGCGAGGCGCGCCGGTTGCTGGCGCTCGAGCGCCGCGCGGCGAGTGAATTCGATGCGACGCTGTTCGTCTCAGCCGCCGAAGCCGAATTACTCGAGCGCCGTGCGCCGCAAGCCGCAACGCGGGTGCGCGTTATGCCGAACGGTATCGACGTCGATCGCTTCAATCCCGATCGCGCCTATCCCAATCCGTTTCCGCGCGGCCGTCGCGCCATCGTCTTCACCGGCGCGATGGATTATCGGCCGAACGTCGACGCCGCCTGCTGGTTCGGCACCGAAGTCGTGCCGCGGCTGCGGCGGCGCTGGTCGAACGCCGATTTCTGGATCGTCGGCGCTAATCCGGCGCGCGCCGTCCGCCGGCTGTGCGGCGATGCCAACATTCGCGTCACCGGGCGCGTTCCCGATGTGCGGCCCTATCTCGCGCACGCCGACCTCGCGGTGGCGCCGTTGCGCCTGGCGCGCGGCATCCAGAACAAGGTGCTCGAGGCGATGGCCATGGCCAAGCCCCTGGTTGCCTCGCCGGCAGCGCTGGCGGCGTTCGGCTTTGTGCGCAACGACGAGGTGCTGGCGGCATCCACGCCGGCCGAGTTCGTCGACATGATCGCCGTTGCGCTGTCGGCCAAAGGCCGTGCCATCGGCTTACGTGGCCGGACCCGCGTCGCGGCCGACTATCGCTGGGAATCCAAGCTGCCGGTGCTCGACACGCTGTTTGCCGAGGCGCCGGCCGCCGCCGAGGAAGAACCGCCCGTTCTGGCGACCGCATCATGAGTGTCTCGACGATCGAAAGCCGCGTCGGTACGGCGCCGTGGCGCATGCTCGGCACAGCGCTGCTGCTGGCGGCCTTGGCGCTCGGCTGCCTGTTCTGGCGCGAGATCGCCGGCGCTTGGCGGGTCTGGGCCGTGTCGCCGACCTACAATCATTGTTTCCTCGTCCTGCCGATCGCGCTTTACCTCATCTGGGAGCGCCGGATGACGCTCGATGTCGCGCCGCGCGCCGATTTCCGCGTGCTCTTGCTGCTGCCGCTGTTGTCCCTGGCTTGGCTCGGCGCGGCCGTGCTCGGCGTGCTCGAGCTGCAGCAGCTCGTCTTCGTTACCATCGTCCAGGCGGCACTGCTCGCGGCCCTGGGCTGGCCGCTCTACAAACGGCTGCTCGGCCCGCTGCTCTACCTATATCTGCTGGTGCCGAGCGGCGAGGTGCTGGTGCCGACGCTGCAGGACGTGACGGCGCACTTCGCCGTCTGGATGCTGCAGCTTTTCCATGTGCCGGTGTTTTCCGACGGCATCATGATTTCGATTCCCGAGGGCGATTTCATCATCGCCGAAGCCTGCGCCGGATTGCGCTTCCTGATCGCGTCGATCGCGTTCGGCGCGTTCTTCGCGCTGCTGGTCTACCGCTCGTGGTGGAAACGGGCTGCCTTCATGGCGGCGTCGTTGGTCATACCGATCTTTGCCAACGGTTTGCGCGCTTTCGGCATCATCTATCTGGGGCATCTGACGAACGATGTCACCGCGGTCGAAGCCGATCACATCGTCTACGGCTGGGGTTTCTTCACGCTGATCTTGTTCCTGCTGATCTTCATCGGCATGCATTTCGCCGACCGCCGGCAGCCGGTCGCGCGCGCCGCTGCGATGCAGGGCACCTTCACCGTGCGCGCGCCGCCGGCGGCATTGGTCGCCGCGGTCGCATTGTCGGCAATCGGCCCAGCCTATTTGACGCTGCTCGACAATGCGCGTCCGGTCAATCTATCGCGCGCCGCGCCGCCGTCGGTGCTGGCACCATGGACGCCGCGTGCCGACGACAAGGACACCTGGCATCCGGTGATCGTCACGCCGGATCGCGCTTTCCGCGACGGCTTCGAGGCTGCGGGTCGCGATGTCGAGCGCTATGTTGCACTTTATGCCGCGCACGGCCGCCACAACACGCTGGTGCGCAGCGAGAACCGCATCGCGGACGAGGATGTCTGGGCGCGCTCGACCCTGAGCTCGACGCGCATCGAACTGGCCGGCCAGCCAGTGACGCTGTCGGTGGCCGAGATTCACAATGGCGGCAACGCGCGACTGGTCTGGTATTTCTATGTCGTCGACGGCGTGATTACCGCCAGCCCAGCCGAGGCCAAGCTGATCCAGGCACGCGCCATCGTCGTCGGTCACGATTCGATTTCGGCATTCGTCGCCATTGCCACGCCACTCGATGCCGGCGTCGCGGCGGCACGGCAGACGCTGACGAGTTTCCTCGACGCCATGGGATCGTTGCCGGTCTATCTCGACCACATCCGCGCCGACGCCCACAGCGCTACCGCACATTCGTGAGGCGAGGGTGAGCGAAACGCTCGCCCGCCGCGTCGCCAAAGGCGCGCTTTGGCTGCTGGCCGCGCGCTGGGGCGTGCGGCTGATCGGCATCGCCAGCACCATATTGCTCGCGCGCCTGCTGCAACCGGCGGATTACGGCCTCGTCGGCATGGCGACGCTGCTCTATTCGCTGGTCCAGGCGGCCGGCGATTTCAGCCTCGACATGGATCTGATCCGCACCGGATCGCGCGACCGCGCGCGCTACGACACCGTGTGGACGCTGGAGATCGGCCGCGGCCTCGTCACCGCCGCTCTCGTCATGCTCTTGGCGATTCCGGCAAGCGTCCTGTTGCACGAGCCGCGGCTGGTCGGCATCGCCGGCATCATTGCCGGCATCGCGGCAATCGCCGGCTTCGCCAATGTCGGCGTGGTCGAGTTCCGCAGTGAGTTCGCCTTCGCCCGCGAATGCGTCTACACGCTGGCGGCCAAGCTCGCGTCGTTCGTCGTCGCCGTGCCGCTGGCATTCGCCTGGCGCGATTATCGTGCGCTGATCGCCGGTCTGGTCACGTCGGCGATCGCGCGTGTTGTGCTGAGCTACGCGCTCCATCCCTATCGGCCACGGCTGTCGCTGGCGCGCTTCCGCGAGGTTTTCGGTTTTTCCAAGTGGCTGTGGTTCTCGAGTCAGCTGTTCTTCGTGCGTACGCGCAGCGACGAATTGTTCGTCGGCAAATTCACCGGCATTGCGGCGCTCGGCTTCTACCGCATCGCGCGCACGATCGCCGAACTGCCGATGACCGAGCTGATCACACCGATCCTGGCGGCGATCTTTCCCGGTTTCTCCAAACTCTCGGGCGCCGGCAAAAGCCTCACCGACGGCTATCTCGCGGTATTGGCAGGCGGCTTGTGCCTGATGGCGCCGCTGGCGTTCGGATTCTTGATCACTGCCGACCTGGTCATCGATCTCGGCTTCGGTCGGCAATGGGCGGCAGCCGTGCCGTTGTTGCGTCTGCTTGCTTTCGCCGCGCCGCTCGAGCTGCTGGTCGGCAATGCCTATGCGGTCTTCGTCGCCATGGGACGTCCGCGCCTGTTCACGCT
>JBAVMB010000402.1:0-1939 GCA_049689615.1 Allostellaceae bacterium | reverse complement strand
ACGATGAACACCGGATTTTCGCGTTTTTATCCTGTCGGCGAAGGCCTGTTCGAATATGCGGACACAGCCGAGGCCCTGGCCGCGGTCGCCGCGATCAACGAAGACTACCCACATCACGCGCGCGCGGCGCGCGATCTGGCGGCGGAGCATTTCTCGTCCGACCGGGTACTGGCGGCGATGATGGCCGGCGCTGGCTTATGAGCGAGACGCGACCGGTCGCCGGCAGCTGGCAGACGAGATTCAACGCAGCGTCAAGCGCGCGCTGGTTCGCCAGTACCGGCTGGGACGACGGTGCACTGGCGCTATTCGCCGTCCTGCTCGTGTTCGTGTTGGTCACGTTCAAGGATTACGGCATCACCTGGGACGAGGACGCGCAGAATTGGTACGGCGTCGCCGTTCTCAACTATTACCTCTCCGGCTTCACCGACCATTCGTACATGCATCTCTATGACCTGTTCTATTACGGGTCGATTTTCGACACGCTCGCGGCGGCGCTGAATCATGTCTCGCCTTTCGGCACGTTTGAAACGCGGCACCTGCTCAACGCCCTGATCGGCATCGTCGGCATCGTCGGTACCTGGAAACTCGGCCGCGCCATTGGCGGTCCGCGCGCCGGCTTCATCGCCGCCCTCATCTTGACGCTGACGCCGAATTACTACGGCCAGATGTTCAACAATCCGAAGGACGTGCCGTTCGCCGCCAGTATGATCTGGGCTCTTTACTATCTGGTGCGCGCGGTGCCGCAATTGCCGCGGCCGGATTGGCACCTCGGCATCAAGCTCGGCCTGGCTGCTGGCGTCGCGCTGGCCGTGCGCGTCGGCGGCCTGCTGATTTTCTGTTATATCGGCGTGGCGCTGCTGGCATTCGGACTTTGGCGCCTGGCCGAAAGCCGCAACCTGGCCAAGGCCGTTGGCGAAGCCTGGTGCGGCGGCTGGCGGCTATTCCCCGTGACGGTCGCTGTCGCCTATCCGGTGATGCTGCTGTTCTGGCCGTGGGCGCAGCAATCGCCATTGATCAATCCCGTCCACGCGCTGCTTTATTTCTCGCACGAGATTTTCCCATACGGCACGCTGTTCGACGGCCACTACATTCCGGCGGCCGACCTTCCGTGGGACTATCTGCCGACCTACATCGTCCTGGCGCTGCCCGAACTGGTGCTGTTGCTACTTGCGGCAGCGCCTGCCATCGCATTCGTCGCGCTACGCCGCGCTGGCGCGTGGCGCGATCGGGCGCGAATCCTCGGCGTGTTCATGCTCGGCTTCGCCATCGTTTTTCCAGTGGCCTATGCCATCGCCATCAAGGCGGTGCTGTTCGACGGCATGCGGCATTTCATCTTCGTGCTGCCGCCGATCGCGGTGGCCGCCGCGCTTGCTGCCGAGAGCACACTGGGTGCGCTTGCGCAACGGCGATGGCGGCGTTGGGTTTACGGCACGCTCGCGGTTTACGGCATCTATCACGTGTCGGTGATGGCGATGCTGCATCCCGATGAGTACGTCTATTACAACGCCTTCATCGGCGGCACGCGCGGCGCCCAGGGCCTGTTCAAGCTCGACTACTGGGCGAATTCCTATGCCGAAGACGTCGCCGCGCTAGAGAACTATCTCCGCGCCGAATACGGCAACGATTTCATGGATCACGATTTCACCGTGTTCGTGTGCGGCCCACCGGCGTCCGCGGCCTATTATTTCCCGCCGAACTTCGCCTTCACGCCAGACCGCGCCAACGCCGAGTTCGTCATCGCGTTCACCAAGGACGAATGCAACGAATCGGTGGCCGGACGCACGATCTACCGTGTCACGCGACTCGGCACGCTGTTGTCGGTGGTGCTCGACCGGCGCGCGGTGCTCGCACACGGTCCGCGCGCGGCGACGATCGCAACCCGCTGAGGCCGCGTGGAGCGCATCGAATACGAGCGGTTGGCCGCGGTCGAAGACCGTAT
>JBAVMB010000401.1:0-2592 GCA_049689615.1 Allostellaceae bacterium | reverse complement strand
CGATGGCGTTGTCCGCGATCGAAAATTTCGGCTGATCGAGCTCTTGCAGCGTGGCGTCGAGGTGGTACCGCGGCTTGCGGCTCGAGGCAGCGAGGTAGTGGGCCTCCTCGAGGCTTTGCTCCAGCGCATGGCGGAAGGCGTCGGCGCCGACTGCGGGCGGCGTCGATGCATCGGGCGCGCGGCTGCCGATAACGTCGCCGATCGCGACCTCGTTCTTGACCACCCAATTCGGTTTACCAGCCGGCGGATCCGCCGCGATCATACCTTGCGATGTCGCCGGCGCCGAGGTCGTCAGCGGCGACGTGCAGGCCGCGAGCAGGCAGGCGATCGCGATCGCCGTCGCGATTCCCCAATCGCTTTGCCTCATAGGCTCCTCCCCCGCACCCCCGATGTTAACCCGGCGCCACCCGCCGTGTCGCGTCCGCCGCGCGACTCACTTTCTCGCCTTCGTTCAAATCTTCGGGCGTATTTGCGTTAAAGAACGGATCGTATACATCCGCGGAAAATTCGACGACCGCGAGCCGATGCCGCGCGGTCCACTGATCAACTTTGCGCATTCCCGAATTCAACGCGACGCGCAGATCCTCGCGCAAGTCGAGCGGCCACAGGCCAAACACCGGATGGCTACGGCCATTCGACGCCGCGCACGCGAGATCGTGTTTTCCGTCGCTCACAGCAGCGGTCAAACGCGCGACCAAATCCAGCGGCAGGAACGGCGTGTCAGTGGCGAAGCTGGCGACGTGCGTCGCGCCGACGACGTTCGCCGCCGCCCAGTCGAGGCCCGCAAGCACGCCGGCGAGCGGTCCGGCGAAATCGGGAACGCTGTCGCTGACGACGGGCAGGCCGAATTCACGGAACCGCGCCGGATCGCCGTTGGCGTTCAGCACCAGCGCCGCCACCTGCGGCCGTGCGCGCGCGATAACGCGCGCGAGGATAGGCATACCGCCGACCGTACACAGGGATTTATCGCCGCCGCCCATCCGGCGCGACAGACCGCCCGCAAGCAGAACGCCGGCGATGGTCGACGGCGGCGTCACACCGCGTCCTCGGCGAGCGACGCCTTGCGCCGGTGGCGCGGGCTTTCACCCTCGACGCGCGCGCCATCGTCATCGCGCACAATGCGCCGTTCGCCCGCCAGCGCCACGAAGCGCTTGCCGCGGGCGCGGCCGATCAGCGTCAGGTTCGCTCGCTTCGCGAGATCGACGCCCCACGCCGTAAAGCCCGAGCGCGAAACCAGAATCGGAATGCCCATCTGCACCGTCTTGATCACCATCTCCGACGTCAGACGGCCGGTGGTGTAGAAGGTCTTGCCCTTGGGCGACACGTCGTTCATGCGCATGTAGCCGGCGATCTTGTCGATCGCATTGTGGCGGCCGACGTCCTCCATGTAGACGAGCGGCCGGTCCTCCTCGCACAGCACGCAGCCGTGGATCGCGCCGGCGGCAAGATAAAGGCTCGGCGCGGTGTTGATCTTCTTGGTCAACGCATAGAGCCACGAAGTCTTCAGCACCGCCTTGGGATCGAGCCGGACATCGTCGAACTTTTCCATCAGATCGCCGAATACGGTGCCCTGGGCGCAGCCCGAGGTCAGCGTCTTCTTGCGCAGCTTTTTCTCGTAGTCGGTCTTGCGCTTGGTGCGGACGACGACGGTTTCGAGCTCGTCATCGTAATCGATGCTCGTGATCACGTCGTCCGGCCGCAGCATGTTCTGGTTCACCAGATAGCCGACGGCGAGATAATCGGGATAATCGCCGACCGTCATCATGGTGACGATCTCCTGTCCATTGAGGAACAGGGTCAGCGGCCGCTCGACCACCACTCGGGTTTCGATGCGCTGGCCGCTTTCGTCGACGCCCGAAACCGTGCGCGTCAGGCGTGGATCGTCGGGATTGGGCCGGATGGCGAATTCTTTCATGCACAAGATGATGGGACTTGTGCGTGACGTCTGCAAGGCCGGGTGACCGCAACCAACCCCCTGAATACCCATGCAGAATTCGGGGGCGAAATTCCGTTTCGGACACTATGCTAGACGCCCTCGCCGCCTTATATCTTCTCCATGGCAATGATCGATCCGTTCGGCCGCTCCATCACCTACCTGCGCGTCTCGGTTACCGACCGCTGCGACTTCCGCTGCGTCTATTGCATGGCCGAGGACATGGCGTTCCTGCCCAAGGCCGAAGTGCTGACGCTCGAGGAGCTCGACCGCGCCGCCAGCGCCTTCGTGCGCCTGGGCGTGCGCAAACTGCGGCTGACCGGCGGCGAGCCGCTGGTGCGGCGCAACGTCATGTCGCTGATCCGCGGCCTCGGCCGCCATCTGACGACGGGCGATCTCGACGAGCTGACCTTGACCACCAACGGCAGCCAGCTCGCGCGTTACGCCGGCGAGCTCAAGGCCGCCGGCATGCAGCGGATCAATGTTTCACTGGACACCCTGGACGCGGCGAAGTTCACCGCCATCACCCGCTGGGGCAAGCTCGACCAGGTGCTCGACGGCTTGCGCGCCGCCAAGGACGCCGGCCTGGCGATCAAGATCAACACCGTCGCGCTCAAAGGCGTTAACGATGACGAGCTCGACCGCCTCGTCGCCTGGTG
>JBAVMB010000400.1:0-4048 GCA_049689615.1 Allostellaceae bacterium | reverse complement strand
ATGCGGACGCATGGGCCGTTACCGGCCGCCGAATGCCGCTAGTCTCGCCGCGAAGCGAACAGGAGCGACTATGAAAAAGGCTCACCGTAAAGGTCAGCAAAGACTGAAGCGCCGCAAATTGGAATTGCGCCGGAAGCGAATGGCGGCGCGTAAGGCCGGCAAAGCCTAGCTGCGTTCGCTCATCGCACAAACGAAAAGCCCCGCGCATCGGTGAGCGATACGCGGGGCTATGGCCGTATTGCCGGTCGAATGACGATGGTCCCGATCCAACCGGCGAGGTGAGGTGCCTAAAGGCTGCTCGCGGACTGTGCACGGAGAGGTGACATGGGCGCCCCGTGCGCCGTGGTGTATAGTGAGCCGCTTGGGCGCTCGATGTCGATCACTACGCGCCGGAACGGCACGACCAGAATAATAGAATACTCGCGCCTATAGGGGGTAGGAGCGGTCGATGAAGGTGATGATCTATTTTGTTCTGTTCATCGGTCTCGTAGTCATCGGTTCGTTCATCATCCGAAGTATCTTCACCTTCTTGAACCGCTTCCCGCTGACCATAGTCATGGTTGTGGTTGTCGGTGTCGTGTCGCTGTTCGCACTAGCGGGCGTCGTCGGCAATTGGGCGGGGGTCTATACGCTAGTTATCCTCGGTTGCATGGGCGTGTTCACCCTGCGTTTCGATAACCGACGCCGGAGCGCGGATCTCGAAGCCACGCGGCGCGCGCGGGAAGCGGCTCATCAAGCTGAGGTCGACAAGAGGGCGAGGGAATTTCTCGAAATCGAGCAGCGGCTCAATCAACTTCGCAAAGCGCGGTGAGATGTCAACTTTGACCAGTGGACCATAATAACAGCCACTCGCGTACAGCTTCGACCGGCGATGTAATCGGCGGTATATGCAGCGCCACGAAGAACCGGGGTCTGGTGCTACTTGCAATCGTCGATGACCACGCATAGGCGCGGGTTGCTCGTCGCTGGTCTCAGGCAGGCTGGTCCGAATGCCGGTATTCCGTTGCGGTAAAGCTCTCGCCGTTTGCAGTCACGACCCAACGGACGTCGGGCGCAATCTGGCGCTCTTCGAGGCTGGGCGGCGACGGCAATAGCCTCCACCCCGAAGGAACGGTCGACGCCATCTGTAGCCCTCGGCACTGACGGTGCTGATGCACGTAGATAAGGACGCCGGTATCTACCCGCAAGGCACGAACCAAGTCCTGCACAGCGCGCACGCTGGCGCAGTCGTCGCAGCGGGGTTTCGCTGGCGGATTACCTCAGCCGCGACGTGGAAGCCTCGCCACATGAACGCGCACGCTGTCATCAAGGTTTTTGGCGATGCGCCCGTGCTCGCGCGCGAACGGCTAAAGCTCTGCCTCGGCACGGCGAGCGAAAAGGAGTGGTTATCCAGCGGCCGGTGGGTGGTCATACGCAGCGGTCGCATGTGTTCGGCGACGATGATTTCTTGCCCGGTCGGCGTTAAAGTGAACCCGCATGACCGCCCGCGACGCTGCTTTCCCCGCTCGCCGCGTCGCGCCCGTCGCAGATGGTGCTGCGCGCTGGGCTGCGCTGGCCCTATGCGCGCAGCTTGCCCTAGCCGCCGGTGTGCTGACACTCGCCGGCTTCAACGATCATGGCTTACACATCGCGCTGCGGGCGACCGCGCGTCTAATGTTCCTGTTCTTCTGGGTGGCTTATGCTGGGCCGGCGTTCGAGATTCTGCGTCGCCGGGCACGCAACTTCGGCCTCGCTTTCGCTGCGGCGTTGGCGGTGCATCTGGGCCTGATCGGCGCGCTGGTCGCCATCGGCGATCCACCCGATGCGCGTACCTTCGCAATCTTTGGCAGCGCCGCGACGTTGATTTACCTGGCGGCGCTGTTCTCGCTTCCGCGCTTGCAGGCAGCGCTGGGTGCGCGCGGCTGGAAAATCCTGCGCGTCGCGGCGATGAACGGCGCGCTCGCCGCCTTCGCGCTCGACTTCGCTCACCTGCACTTCGGCAGTGGCTTGGGCAACGCGATCCTTTATTGGCCCTTCATCGTCTTGGTTGTGGCAGCACCGGTCATGCGCTCCCTCTCCTGGCTGTTTGCGTCGCGCGCCAGCCCACAGCGACAGCCGGCGAGCCTACATCGTCAGTGACCTGCCCGAGGGACTGACTACGATTGCATGCGCCAAATGCGGACGCATGGGCCGTTACCGGCCGCCGAATGCCGCTAGTCTCGCCGCGAAGCGAACAGGAGCGACTATGAAAAAGGCTCACCGTAAAGGTCAGCAGAGACTGAAGCGCCGCAAATTGGAATTGCGCCGGAAGCGAATGGCGGCGCGTAAGGCCGGCAAAGCCTAGCTGCGTTCGCTCATCGCGCAAACAAAAAGCCCCGCGCATCGATGAGCGATACGCGAGGCTATAGCCATACAGACGGTCGAATGACGACGTCGCCGATCCAACCGGCGCGGTGAGGTGCCTACAGGCTGCTCGCGACGGTGCTGAATGTCGCCTTGAGATTCGTGCCGACCGTCGTCACCGCCGCAATGATCACAACCGCGATGAGCGCGGCGATCAGGCCGTACTCGATGGCCGTCGCGCCGGATTCGTCCGCAATCAATTTGGTGAGAGCGTGCATTGATATCCCCCGACGTGTGGTTAACCCGCGATCACAATCGGACGGAATTTCTTATCGAATCGCTAAAGCAGCCGATTATATTTACCTTACGATGAGCCCGCATCGGCTCGACAATCGCGCCGGTGCGTCCATTGGCGCGGATTTGGCCGCTTGGCTGAACGGTTAAACGGGGTTAACCAACTCCGGCTCGTCGTACTTCACGTTGCCGATCTTCTTGCCGATCTTGAAAGCTTCCATTTGCTTCGCCGGAAATGGCTTGAGCATCTTCTGTAGCGCGCCGCTGCTGGCCGCCCGCTCGCCCAGCCATGGCTCGTAATCGGCTGGATCGAGGATCGCCGGCATGCGGTTGTGGATCGCCGCGCACAGCTTGTTCGGCTCGGTGGTGATGATGGTGCACGAGCGGATGGTTTCGCCGCTCGCCTTGTCGGTCCACGTCTCCCACAAGCCGGCAAAGCCGAACACGCTGCGGTCCTTCATCGCGATCGCGTAAGGCTGCTTCAGGCTTTGGCCGGTTTCCTGCCACTCATAGAACGCGTCGGCCGGAATGATGCAGCGGCGCTTCTTGAACGCCTCGCGATACGCGGGCCGCTCGGCGATGGTCTCGGCTTTCGCATTGATCATGTGGTAGCCGATCTTCGTGTCCTTCGCCCAGAACGGCACCAGGCCCCAGCGGAACATCTCGCCGCGCCGTTGCTTCGTCGCGCCGTCGTAGGTCACGGCGAGCACGTCCTGTGTCGGCGCGATGTTGTAGCGCGGCCGCAGGTTCACGCTGTTGGTCAGGTTGTAGAGCCGATGAATCTCGGCCCAGGAAACGGTGAGCTTGTAGCGCCCGCACATGGGTTTATTCTAGCGCGCTATGCCCCGCGCCGGAGCCTACATCGTCGCTGAATTGCCCGAGGGAATGACGGCGATCCATTGCCCGAAATGCGGCCGCATGGGCCGTTATCGCCGGGAGACGCTCTTGCGCCGCTTCGGCCCCGATGCGCCGCTGCCCCATGTGCTGAACCTGCTCGCCGACTGCCCGAGGCGCGGCCAATGGGGCGATCCGTGTCTGGCGGTGTATAGCGAGCCGTTGGGGCGGGTGCCTCGGCACGATTGACCTGGTCCGGCCTGATTTGGTACTGAAATACTGTCCTAAGAAATCCGCCCGGCCCCCGCGCCGGGTTTTTTGTTGTCCGGAATCCGCGCGTCCGCGGTTGCGTCGCATCTCTGTCGCAATTCCGTCTTGATCCGGTTTCACCGCCCGCCCGCGCGGCCGTCTCGCGGCGTGACATCCGATCGCGTCGTCGAAGAACGCGCCGCCATCGCCTTCTCCGGCAAGCGCTCGCGCACGTCGCGCACGGTGCGCTCGCTCGGAGAGATGAAAGAGCTTTAAGGCACCGCCATACGAATATGTTCGGTACCGGACAGAAACAGGTGTAAGGTTGATTTATTGGCGGCGGCGATCT
>JBAVMB010000399.1:0-2439 GCA_049689615.1 Allostellaceae bacterium | reverse complement strand
GGCCGGGCGTGCCGGGGCCGGCCTGCGGCGGCAATAGACTCACGCCGCCGCAGTGCCGGCGGGCTTGGCGCCAATCGGGCCAACAACTACGCGCGCGACCGGCAGGATTATTCGGACGGTGGTGCCAATGCCCTTGGCGCTTTCGATCTCGAGCGTGCCGCCATGCATCTCGGTGATGCGCTTGGCAAGCGACAGGCCGAGGCCGACGCCCTCGTAGCGCTTGACCAGAGTGTTTTCGATCTGGCGGAACGGCTCGACGGCGAGCTTGGCTTCTTCCGGCGTCATGCCGATGCCGTCGTCGACGACGGCGAAAGTGAGGCGGTGCGCCGACGCCTGGAAGAAGAGCGTCACGCGGCCGCCTTCGGGCGTGAATTTGACGGCGTTCGACAGCAGGTTGATGAGCACCTGGCGCAGGCGCAGCGGATCGGCGCGAACGGCGATCGGTTTCCCCGGCAGACGCTCAATCAGAGTCAGCGATTTCTTCTCGGCCTGCGTACGGACCGCCTGCATGGCGCCGTGAACCAGCTCGGCGACCTCGACCGGTTCTTCGTAAAGGTCGAACTTACCGGCTTCGATGCGCGATGCGTCGAGAATGTTGCCGACCAGGCCGAGCAGATGATGGCCGGCATTATGGATGTCATTGGCGTAATCGGCATAGACCGGCATGCCGACCGGACCCATGATCTGGTTCCTGATGATGTCGGAAAAACCGATGACCGCGTTCAAGGGCGTGCGCAGCTCGTGGCTCATGTTGGCGAGGAAGAGCGTCTTCGCCTTGTTCGCTTCTTCGGCCTCGGTCAGGGCCGCCTGCAAAGCGTCCTTGGTGCGCACCAGATCGGTGACGTCGACGCGCAGCCCGGCGTAGCCGCCGGACTTCATCCGCCGGTCGGTGGCGAGGAAGTGGCAGCCATCGGATAGTGCTATCTGCATTGTGCTCGATGCGGCGCGATGCACTTCGGTGCGGGCCGTCATCCACTGCGCCTTACCGTCGATTGCATCCTTGAACGTGCCTAGCGCCATAGAGTCCGCAACCAGGACGTCGAACGTCACGCCCCGGATATCCGGAATACCGGGATGCGGAAAGGCCTGCCGAAACGCCTTGTTGCAATGGATCAAACGGTCGTCCTTGTCGTAGATGACGAAGGGCTCGGCGATGCATTCGATGGCGTCAGTCAGCCGCGTCTCGGCTTCTTCGGCAAGGCGTTTGCTCGCGTCGAGGTCGGCATTGGCGAGCTCGAGCTTGCGATGCTCCTCGACGAGCGCAATTTCCCGCGCCGTGCGCCGGTCGATTTCGCGCAGCAGATACAGCATCAGCAGGACCAGAACCAAGGTCGCCGTACCGACCAGGAAATACATCGCGCGCGCGTCGGCGTTGGCCGCGGCCAGCGTGTCGTCGAGATCGAAACCGACCCCGACCACCAGCGGATAGCCGAGCACCCAGCGATTGCTGAAGATGCGGGTGATGTGGTCGAGCGCGTTGGTGCGGATGATCGCCTTGTCCCCGTTGGCAGCTTCCGCCGGCGTCGGATGCGCGGTGATCACGCGGCCGGCGTCTTCGAGGCCATCGGGACTGGTGGCGCTGAAACGCGCGCGCAGGACGTTGTCGGTGCCGATCAGACCGATGATGCCGCGCGGGCCGAGATCGACCCTCAACGGCAGCGACGTCAGCGCTCCGGGCGGGATCGAAAAGACCAAGACGCCGAGAAACCGGCCGTTCGCATCCTCGATCCGCTGCGACAGCTGGATGGTCACCTGTTTCGAGACGCGGTCGGCTACCGGCTTGCTGATGAATACGCCCTCATAGGCACCATCGAGGTGAACCCGAAAATGCTCTCGGTCGCTCAAATCGATCGGCGCGGGATGCGGCTCGGTCGTCGTCGAGCGCAGGCGCCCATCCGGTCCGATGACCGAGGCTTGAACGATGGCGCTCGACATGCGCGGTATCCGATCGCGGATATCGTAGAGGTTGAGATTGCCGTGACGGGCGGCGACTTGCTCGGCAACGAGCGACATCGTGCCGGACAAGTCATTCATGGAGCGATTGACATCGTCGGCGACGGCCGCGGACAGGTTGTCGGCTTCGCGGCCGGCATTCTCCACCGCCACGTGCCGCGCATTGACGTTCGATAGCACTGCCAACGCCCACATGATGAGCAGAATCGCGGCGACCGCCGCCATCAGCCCTAGCTTGAGGCGCCGTGCGTGATTCCAGGCGACTGTCATCAAATCGGGTTGCATTTGGACCTGCGGCCGCAAACCTAGGCGCAGTAGCATTAATGGATGTTTGCGGGTCGAATCAGGATTTACACGTATGGCGCGAAACATCGCGCGCGGCGCGCGGCAAATTCGATTGTGCGCACGGCCGTTTGCCGGGCGTCATTAAGCCGCTGCGGAATTGATACGTACGAATACGTATGCGGCGATGGATCGCGACTTCGA
>JBAVMB010000398.1:0-2771 GCA_049689615.1 Allostellaceae bacterium | reverse complement strand
GCGTCATCCGCGGCAATGTCGACTCGCTGACCAAGCTGGTCAACGCTCTGGCAACCGCCGGCATCGAACTCATTGGCGAAGGCACGGCCAGCGCCGACGGCGGCCGCGGCGTGCGGCTGAAGACACGGACGAGTTCGACGTGAGTGAGTTGGCGCAACCGAGTGTGACCCCCTCACCCTTCCCTCTCCTCCTTGAAGGGGGCGAGGGATTTTCTTTTTTGGCGGGCGAACGACTGTATCCCGCCCCCTCGCCCTGCCTTCTCCCCCAAAGTGGGCGAGCGGGTTTCGAACATTCAGTCCGTAGCCGCGCATGACCCTCGTCGTCGTTCTTGTCTGCGTCGCTGCGTTGCTCATTGCATCGGTCCTTGGCGTCGCTACCGCACGCAGCAACGCCAGCACGCCTTTGATCTACGGCGTGAGCCTTACCGCGTGCGCCATCGCGCTCCTTGCCGCGCTCGGCCAGCTCTTGAGCGGCGCTGCGGCGCCGACGCTGGTGCTACCGCTCGCGCTGCCTTGGGTCGGCGCACATTTCCGCATCGACGCACTGGCCGCGTTCTTTCTCGTCGTGGTCGATCTCGGTGGCGCAGCTGCGAGCCTTTACGCACTCGGTTACGGCACACATGAAACGGAGCCGGCGCGCGTTCTACCATTCTATCCGGCGTTCCTCGCCGCCATGAACCTGGTAGTGATCGCCGACGACGCATTCACCTTCCTGCTGTCGTGGGAATTCATGTCGCTGACATCGTGGGCGATGGTGATGGCGCATCACCGCGATGCCGACAACCGCCGCGCCGGATTCATCTATCTGGTGATGGCGAGCTTCGGCACCTTCACGCTGATGCTCGCGTTCGGTTTGCTCGCCGGACCAACCGGCGGCTACGCCTTCGAAGTCATGCGCGCCGGCCAGCACACGCCACTGACCGCGGCGCTGGTGCTGACGCTGGCGCTCTTGGGCGCCGGATCGAAAGCCGGCCTGGTGCCGCTGCATGTCTGGCTTCCGCTCGCCCATCCGGCGGCACCGAGCCACGTCTCCGCCTTGATGAGCGGCATCATGACCAAGGTCGCGGTCTACGGCTTCATCCGCATCGTGCTCGACCTGCTCGGCACGCCGAGCTGGTGGGCGAGCATGACGGTGCTGGCCTTGGCCGGCATCACCACGGTGATGGGCGTGCTCTATGCGCTGATGCAGCACGACTTGAAGCGCCTGCTTGCCTATCACACGGTGGAGAACATCGGCATCGTCTTCATCGGCGTGGGATTGGCCATCGGTTTTCAGGCCAACGCCATGCCGCTCGCCGCCGCGCTCGCGTTTACCGCAGCGCTGTTCCACGTCTTCAACCACTCGCTGTTCAAGAGCCTGCTGTTTTTCGGCGCCGGATCGGTGCTGACCGCCACCGGCGAGCGTGACATGGAGCATCTCGGCGGCTTGATCCACCGCATGCCACTCGCTGCGTTCGCCTTTTTAGTCGGCTGCGTCGCGATCTCGGCGCTGCCACCACTCAATGGCTTCGTCTCCGAATGGCTCACCTTCCAAGCGATCCTGCTGAGCCCGGCAGTGCCGCAATGGGGATTGAAGATCCTGGTGCCCAGCGTCGGCGCGCTGCTCGCACTGTCGGCGGCGCTGGCGGCGGCGTGCTTCGTCAAGGCTTATGGCGTCACATTCCTCGGCCGGCCGCGTACGCCAGCCGCCGAGAGCGCAAAGGAGACCGACCGCTTCTCGCTGGCGGCGATGTTCGGCCTCGCCGCGCTGTGCCTGCTCGCGGGCATCCTGCCCGGCTTCGTCATCGACGCACTGGCGCCGGTGAGCCAAGCGCTGCTCGGCAGCCGCATGCCGGTGCAGGCGAGCGATCCGTGGCTCAGCATCGTGCCAATCGCGGCGAGCCGCAGCTCCTATGACGGACTCCTCGTCTTCGTGTTCATCGGACTCGCCGGCCTACTCGCTGCGACGGCGATCCATCGCTTCGCTTCGCGTGCGCTCCGGCGTTCCGACGCGTGGGATTGCGGCACGCCCGATCCGAGCCCGTTGACGCAATACACCGCCGCAAGCTTCGCCCAGCCGATCCGCCGGGTCTACGGCACCCTCGCCTTCCACGCGCGCGAGCGTGTCGACATGCCGCGGCCCGGCGACGCGCGGCCGGCGGTGCTCCACGTCAGCCTGCGCGACTTGGTGTGGGACTGGTGTTATGCGCCGATTGAAGGCTCGGTCGCGGCGACGGCGGGATATCTGAACCAGTTCCAGTTCCTCACCATCCGCAAATACCTGAGCCTCGTGTTCGCGCTGCTCGTCATCCTGCTGCTGGTGCTGGCGATATGGCTTTGATTCACGACCTCGCCGTGCAATTCGCCCAGATGCTGCTGGTGCTACTGCTGGCGCCTGGCCTGGTCGGGCTGGTGCGCAAGTGCAAGGCACGGCTGACGCGACACCGCGGCGCTTCGATCATCCAGCCCTACCGCGATCTTCTGCGCTTGATCCGGAAAGAAGTCGTGCTGGCGGAAAATGCGAGCTGGCTGTTCCGCGTCACGCCCTATCTGATCTTCGCCGCGACCTGGGTGGCGGCGGCGCTGGTGCCGACCTTTGCCGCTGGGCTGCTGTTCAGTTGGTCGGCCGAGCTCATCGCCATCATCGCGTTGCTCGCCAGCGCGCGCTTCTTTCTGGCGCTTGCGGGCATGGACGTCGGCACCAGCTTCGGCGGCATCGGCTCGAGCCGCGAGGTGATGATCGCCTCGCTCGCCGAGCCGGCGATGCTGATGGTCGTGTTCATCCTGGCGCTA
>JBAVMB010000397.1:0-1848 GCA_049689615.1 Allostellaceae bacterium | reverse complement strand
GCAATACACGGTCACGTCCAACGGCACCGCGACCTTCGATGAATCGTCGATGTTCGGCACGCGGTTGCGCCTTGCCGACGAACGTGCGCTCCAAGCCAACATCGAGCAGCTGTTGGTCAAGCTGCAGAAGTTCTAAGCCGATGCTGGTCCGCGCGGCGGCACCGGACCTATACTGTCAGCGCGATGCATTACGACTGGCCGACATGCGCGTTGAGAACGAGGACGCGCTTCGATCGAATGCGAAGCGCCGCTTCGACGCAACAACGTCACTGAGGCACGAGCGGCATGGCGCGCCTCGTCATCGTTTCCAATCGGATCATGCTGCCGCGTGCGCATGGCGAGCGCGAGCGTGCCGGCGGCATGGCCGTAACCCTGCGCGACGCGTTGCGCACCTGCGGCGGCCTGTGGTTCGGCTGGTCGGGCGAGATCGCCAAGACGACTTCAACCACGCCGAAGATCGCGCAATCGGGACGAATCCATTACGCGACCATCGATCTCGGCGAAGCCGATCACGACCAGTTCTACAACCGGTTTTCGAACGGCACGCTTTGGCCTCTGATGCATTATCGGCTCGGCCTCCTGGAGTTCCGGCGCGAAAGCCTCGACGGCTATCTGCGGATAAACGACGCGTTTTCCGATGCGCTGCGGCCGCTGCTGCGGCCCGACGACCTCATCTGGATCCACGACTACCATCTCATACCGCTCGCGGCGAGCCTGCGCCGGGACGGTGTCGCGAACCGAATCGGCCTTTTTTTGCACACGCCGTTTCCACCGGCGGCGCTATTTGCCGCATTGCCGCGCTACGAGGCGCTGGTCAACGCGCTAGCTGCCTACGACGTCATCGGGCTACAGATCGAGGACGACCGTCTCAATCTCCAAAGCGTCATGACGGGGCATTTCCATTGCGACACGACCGGCTGGGGCGAGCTCGATCTTCCGTCACGGCGCGTGCTGCTGCGCGCCATCCCCGTCGGGATCGACGCGGCGGCGATGAACGCGATGGCCGAAGCCGCGGCCACGGCGCCGGAACACCGCCGTTTGGTCGACAGCCTCGTCGGGCGGCAGCTGATCGTCGGCGTCGACCGGCTCGATTATAGCAAAGGCCTGCCGCAGCGCTTCGAGGCTTATGATCGGCTGCTGAGCGGCTTCGCCGAGCATCGTTCGAACGTGACTTTCATGCAGATCGCGCCGGTGTCGCGTGGCGAAGTGCGCCAGTACCGAGATTTGCGACGCGAGCTTGAGCGTCTGGCGGGCCGCATCAATGGCAGGTTCGCCGAGCTTGACTGGGTGCCCGTGCGCTACCTCAACCGCGCGTTCAGTCGGCAGACGCTCGCCGGATTCTATCGGCACGCCCGAGTCGGCCTGGTCACGCCGCTGCGTGACGGCATGAATCTCGTGGCAAAAGAATTACGTCGCGGCGCAGAACGGCGATGATCCGGGCGTGTTGGTGCTCTCGCGCTTTGCAGGCGCGGCCCGCGAGCTGACGGATGCGGTGCTGGTCAACCCGTTCGACATCGATGCTATGGCTGAGGCGATTCATCGTGCGCTTACGATGCCGCTCGCCGAGCGTCAAGCGCGTTGGCACTCGATGATGCGCTCGATTACGACGAATACTGCGGCAGCTTGGCAGGAAACTTTTCTGAAGCTGTTGCAGAATGCGGTGGTCTCGGCACCAGTATAAGCAGCACGCGTTCGCCGCCCGCGCCGACGCGTTCCGGCACGCGCTGGAGCAAAGCCTCGAGGAGGCCCACTACCTCGCTGCCTCGAGCCGCAAGCCGCGGTACCACCTCGACGCCACGCTGCAAGAGCTCGATCAGCCGAAATTTTCGATCGCGGACAACGCCATCG
>JBAVMB010000396.1:0-1719 GCA_049689615.1 Allostellaceae bacterium | reverse complement strand
GTGGTACGCGGTGCGCACGCAGGCGGCGGCTGAATCCAAAGCGGACGCCAATCTGCGCCACCAAAATTTCGAGACTTTCTTGCCGCGCTTTCGCAAGCTGCGCAGCCACGCGCGTAAGGTCGAGACTGTCCTGGCCCCGGTGTTTCCGCGGTATTTGTTCGTGAAGTTCGACATCGATGCGCAAGCTTGGCGCTGCATCAACGGAACATTCGGTGTGGCGTCGTTGGTGAGCTTCGGTCTGCTACCGAGCGCCGTGCCGTCGAATATCATCACCGCGATCCGAGGCAACTGCGACGAGGCGGATGTCATGGACCTGCCGGAGCCGAGTTTTAAGCCCGGTCAGCCGGTGCTCATTGAGCGCGGCCCGATGGCCGATCTGGTTGGCCTATTCGAACGGATATCGGGTGACCGGCAGGTTGTTCTGCTGGTCGAGATGTTGGGCCGCGCGCTTCGCGTCGCGCTGCCCTTTGCTGCAGTGCGCGCCGCCTAGCCGCGGCGTGCACAAATTTCGTTTTCACAAGCAGTCGGGTGAATAGCGATTCACCCGGACTGCGGTAGCATTGCTACGCCGAATTATCCGTCATGACCGTTCCCGCGATTATACAGGCACGGCTGTCCTCGGCCCGGCTGCCCGGCAAAGTGCTACGGCCGCTCGCTGGCCGGCCGATGCTCGCTTGGTTGATCGAGCGTCTCGCTGCCGCGCGGCGGCTTAGCGGCCTCGCGGTTGCCACTTCGGATGCCCGCGATGATGACGCCGTTGCTCGCTACTGCGACGGGGCCGGGGTACGCTGTTTTCGGGGGCCACTCGACGACACGGCGGAACGCTTGGCGCGCGTATCCGAGGCACTGGGCGCAGAAAGTTTTGTCCGTGTCAGCGGGGACAGTCCGTTCATGGATCCGGCAATTGTGGATTTGGTGGTGGCGCAGTTCGGCGATGGGATTGACCTTGCCAGCAATGTGCTCAAGCGTACATTTCCGAAGGGTATGTCGGTCGAGGTTGTGCGATTGACGGCGTTACGCCGCGCCCAAACGATGATGCGACCGGGCGAGGCCGAACACGTCACGGCGGTCTTCTATCGCCGACCGGAGGCCTTCCACATCGTCGGTGTCGAAAGCGGACGGGATTGGGGCGGCGTGCAGTTGGCGGTCGACACCGAAGCAGATTTCGCGCTTGCCAGCCGCGTCGCCGCGGCAATGGAGCGCGGCCGGTCCTACGGGTTGGCCGAGTTGGTCGCGTTGCGCGCCGCCTGTCTCGCCGGTGCCGCATGACTGAAATGCTGCGGGCCGCGGTGATCGGCCTGGGAGTCGGCGAACAGCATATCGCCGGCTACGAGGCTGATCCGCGGTGCCAAGTGGTGGCGCTTTGCGATACTGACGCGGCAAAGCTAGCAGAAGTCGGTGCCCGCCATCGCGGCAAGCGGCTGACCGGCGATCCCACCGCCTTACTAGCTGAGCCGGGAATCGACGTGGTGTCGATTGCGTCTTACGACGACGCCCATCACGCCCAGGTGGTGGCGGCGCTCGAGACCGGCAAACACGTCTTCGTCGAGAAGCCGATCTGCTTAACGGCGGAGGAACTCGCCGATATTCGTGGCCGCCTTGCCGTGCGCCCGTACCAGCGTCTCTCTTCCAATCTCATTCTGCGTCGCGCGCCGCGCTTTGCGTGGCTGCGAGATCAAGTTCGGGCCGGGGCGCTGGGCGCGCCGTACTACCTTGAGG
>JBAVMB010000395.1:0-2833 GCA_049689615.1 Allostellaceae bacterium | reverse complement strand
TGTCAGACGCTGGCGCTCCTTCCGCAACGCGCACGCTGCACATCCTTCTGATAGAGGATAATCCGGGCGACGCCCGGCTGACGCAGCTGTCGCTCGAGGAAGCCAGCGATTTTTCCTTCGATCTCGTGCACGTGACGAGTTTCGAACAGGGAATGGCCGCGCTCGCCGGCGGCGGCTTCGATATCGCGCTCGTCGACCTGTCGCTCGGCGATTCTCACGGGATCGAAACCGTCCGGCGTATGCATCAGCGCGTTCCGCTGATGCCAATGATCGTCCTCAGCGGTCTCGAAGACGAGACGATGGCGATGGCGACATTGCAGGAAGGCGCGCAGGACTACTTGGTCAAGGGCCAGGGCGACGGCAATCTGATCAAACGCTCGATCCGCTATGCGATGGAACGCAAACGCGTCGAGGCACAGCTGGTCGAAACCAAGAACAGCGCCGAGGCCGCCAGCCGCGCCAAGACCGAGTTTCTTGCCAACATGAGCCACGAGCTGCGGACGCCGCTCAACGCGATCATCGGCTTTTCCGAAATCCTGAAGCAGGAGCCGCTGGGTCCGCTGGGCCATCCGTCCTATCGCGACTACGTGCGCGACGTCTATGAAAGCGGCGTGCACTTGCTGCGCATCATCAACGACATTCTCGACCTGTCGAAGATCGAGGTTGGCAAGCTGACGCTCAGCGAAACCCCTGTCGATCCGCGCGAGGCGATCGAAACTTGCATGCGCATCGTGCGCGAACGTGCCGACAACGCCGGTATCGGCCTCGTCGCCGAGCTAGCGCCAGATCTGCCGACTCTCAACGCCGACGAGCGTATGGTGAAGCAGGTGCTGCTCAACTTGCTGTCGAACGCCATCAAATTCACGCCGTCGGGCGGTTCGGTGCGTATCGTCGCACGCACCGACGACGATGATGGTCTGGTGATCGAAGTTGCCGATACCGGCATCGGCATCGCCGCCACCGACATCGAACGCGCCTTGCAGCCATTCGAACAGATCGACAGCTCGCTGCACCGCAAATACCAGGGCACCGGCCTCGGCTTGCCCCTCGCCCGCTCGATGTGCGAGCTGCACGGCGGCCGATTCTCTATCGAAAGCACGGTCGGCAAAGGCACGACCGTCACGGTGCGCTTTCCACCCGAACGCAGCCTGCGTAGGACGGCGGTTCAGGGTGCGCGTGACGTCGCCTAGCGCTGCTGGCTTAGAACGTTCCCGGATAAGCTCCGCCGTCAATCAGCAGGTTTTGGCCGGTGATGTAGCCGGCTTGGACGCTGCACAAAAATGCGCAGGCAGCGCCGAATTCAGCGGGCGTACCGGCGCGACCCGCCGGAATCGTTGCCAACCGCCGGCGCTGCGCTTCTTCGACCGAAATCTTCGCGTTTTTAGCCATCGTTTCGGTGTTGGCGCGCAATCTGTCGGTGTCCATCGCACCCGGCAGCAGGTTGTTGATCGTCACGTTGTGCGCCACGGTTTTGCGCGCCAGGCCAGCGATGAATCCGGTGAGGCCGGTGCGCGCGCCGTTCGACAGGCCGAGAATATCGATCGGCGCTTTGACCGCGCTCGAGGTGATGTTAACGATGCGGCCGAAACGCCGCGCGATCATCGCGTCGACAGTGGCCTGAATAAGCGCGATGGGGGTCAGCATGTTAGCGTCGAGCGCCTTGATCCAGACGTCGCGCGTCCAATTTCGGAAATCGCCCGGCGGCGGTCCGCCTGCGTTGGTCACGAGGATATCCGGCGACGGACACGCGGCGAGCGCGTCGGTGCGACCGTCTGTCGTGGTGATGTCGCCGGCGATCGCGGTGACCTTGACGCGATAACGGTCGCGCAGCTCGGCCGCCGTGGCCTCGAGTGCCTCACGGCCACGCGCGGTGATTACCAGGTCTACTCCCTCGGCGGCCAGCGCGACGGCGCAGCCCCTGCCTAGCCCTTTGCTTGCGGCGCAGACCAGTGCCGCCTTGCCCTTGAGACCCAAATCCATGTGCCCTCCGCGCTTCGCGACGACGCGAGATTAATTCCTAGGGGTCGCGTGCAGCGGCGGCAAGGATTTGAGATAGACCGCAATCGCCAAACGATCGGATTCCGTCAGCAAGGTTGTGCCCTTGACCACGTCGCTCATCTGCCTGTCGACCGCGTCCAAATTCGGCGCTTGTCCGGTCTTCAGCACAGTAGCGATGTCGGCCAGGCTCCATTGGCCAATGCCGGTGTCATTGTCCGGTGTGATGTTGGGCGAACGCACGCGGTCCGGTCCGCTCGGGTTGCCGGCATAAGCGTGTCCGCTTGTTTTGAGGGCGCCAAGGAAATTGCGCGGCGTGTGGCATTCCTGGCAATGCACGACAGCCTCGGAAAGATACCGCCCGCGGTTCCATTGCGGACTCTCGCGGGCGACTGGCCGCAACGGGCCCGGCGTGAAATACAAAAGCCGCCATGCCAGCAATAGCGGCCGGAAATCGAAGGGAAATTTAATCTGATTGACCTTGTCCGGCATCGGTTCCGGTTTCTGTGCCATCAGATAGGCGTAGAGGTCGGCGATGTCGTCGTCACTCATTCCGGTGTACGAGCCAAACGGAAACACCGGGTACAGATATTCGCCATTACGCCCCTCGCCGTCGCGCAGCGCACGACGGAAATCGGCGAGCGACCAGCGGCCGATGCCGTTGACCGGGTGGGGCGTGATGTTTGGCGTGTAGAATGTGCCAAAGGCCGTGACTAGCGCGCGGCCGCCCGCCAGGCGCGCGCCGTTATTCTTGGTGTCGGTGTGACAGGTGCCGCAGTCGGCGGCAGCGAAGATGTACGCGCCGCGGGCGATCGCCGTATCGTCGGCGGCGCGCGCC
>JBAVMB010000394.1:0-2660 GCA_049689615.1 Allostellaceae bacterium | reverse complement strand
CGCCCCACCCGTCTCCGCCAGCACCTTCGTGATCGCCGCCGTCAGCGACGTCTTCCCGTGATCCACATGCCCTATCGTCCCCACATTGCAATGCGGCTTGTTCCGTTCAAATTTCGCTTTCGACATGTCCGGCTTCCTATGGCTTGAAGACAATCCCAGTCGGCGTTGGAGCGGGTGATGGGAATCGAACCCACGTAGCCAGCTTGGAAGGCTGGAGCTCTACCATTGAGCTACACCCGCCCGACAGGCCGAGGCCGCGCTGCTTGCCGATCCATCACCTCGTTCCACCGCCCCGAGGAATGGTGGAGGGGGGTGGATTCGAACCACCGAACTCCGAAGAGGGCAGATTTACAGTCTGCTGCGTTTGACCGCTCCGCAACCCCTCCAAAATTCCACGGCTCGGCGGCAAGTGATTGCGGGTCTTAGAGATTCGGCCTGTTTCTGTCAACCAGCAACCGCCCCGCAGCTTGCGGCTGCGCGGCGTCCGGGTATGCTCGCCACCGGCAGGCGACAGGATGCGCGAAAAGGACACTCACGATAAGGCGGCGGCGTGGCTGTATGGCCGCCACGCGGTCGAAGCGGCGCTCGGCAATCCGGCGCGGCGTTGCCAGCGACTCATCGCGCTGCGCGAGACCGCGGCCGAAGCCGAGACACTGCTGCGCGGCGCGCGCGCCAAGCCGCCACGCGCCGGCGTCGAGATCGTCGAGCGCCGGGCGCTGGAGAAAATCCTGCCGCAAGGCGCCGTGCATCAGGGCCTGGCGTTGGCCGCCGAGCCGCTACCCGCAGCCGATTTCGAATCCATTCTGGCGACCGCAGCGACGCCGGGCACGCCACAAATCATCGTCGTGCTCGATCAGGTGACCGATCCGCACAATGTCGGTGCGATTCTGCGCTCGGCGGCGGCATTCGGCGCGCTGGCGGTGATCGTGCCCGAGCACGGCGCACCCAGCGTCACCGGCGCGCTCGCCAAGGCAGCGTCGGGCGCGCTCGAGGACGTGCCGTTGCTGCGCGTCGCCAACCTGTCGCGCGCGTTGGAGAAGCTCAAGCAGGCGGATTTCTGGTCGCTCGGACTCGACGAGCACGCCGAGCAAACGATTGCCGCGCTCGATTTGCCCGAGCGCGTCGCGCTGGTGGTCGGCGCCGAAGGCAGCGGCCTGCGTCGGCTGACGCGCGAGCACTGCGATTTCCTGGCGCGGCTGCCAACACGGTCGGCGATGGCATCGCTCAACGTCTCGAATGCGGCGGCCGTCGCGCTCTACGCGCTCGCACAACGTGCGTAAATATCACGCGTCGATCACAGCGCCGTCTTAATTGCCTCAAATCGACCCAATATAGTCCGCCCCTTTCGATCGGAGGGATTGGGGCGGAGAACGCTCATGATGGGCCGACCGGCCGGGCTGATCGCGGCACCAGGCGTCGAGCTTTCCCGCCTCCTGACGCGATTGCCTGCGATACGGGCTTGGCGGGAAGAACTCGGTGTATTCGCGATCATAGCCGTCTTGAGTGCGGTCGCCTTCGCCGCCATCATGCTGCACGACGGCTACTTCACCTACACGATCGACGCGCCTTACGACCATCTGACGGTCGCCGATCAAATCCTGCGCGGTAATTACGGAATCAACGCCGGCGAGCCCGACGCCGCGGTTTCGTCAATCCTGTATCCGTTCCTGCTTGCTCCGCTCGTCGCCGCCGGCGCCGGCATGTACGCGCCGCTCATCGTGACTTTTGCGGCAACGGTGGCGATTGGCGTGCTGTTGTGCCGGATCGCCGACGAAGCGGCCATTCCGCTTCGGCGGCTCCCATTTGCGGGATTTATCGCGCTCGCTTGCGCGGTCATCCTTGCGCTCAACCTGATCGGACTTGAATTCACTGGGCTCGAGCATTCGTTGCATGTGGCTTTGGCGCTCGGTTCGTTCCTTGGATTCGTCCGTTTTCTGCGCCGGCACACGGCCGATTGGTGGTGGCTCGCGTGCATCGTGCTCCAACCATTAATCCGTTTCGAGGGCATTGCGTTTCTCGCGATCGAGGTTTGCTTTCTCATTGCCTTCGGGAAATACCGCCCGGCCGCCATCGTGGTCGGCGCGGCGGCCGTCCTGCTGGGGGGTTATTGTCTGTCTCTTCATGCACTGGGTCTTCCGCCGATCCCCAATTCGGTCATCGAGCGGTCTGACATCGTCGCCGACAGCCTCGGCCAAATTGTCAAACCGTCAAGCCCGATTGCGGTCCTGATCGCGAATTTCAAAAACAATCTGTTCGAATACGGCGGCGCATTGATCACGATGATGGTGGCCGCGCTCCTTGCCTGGTTTGCCGGCCCACGCGACTTCCATGTCTTGTCCCGTGACACGATCGCCAAGGGGTCGGTCGTGATTTTCGCGGCGCTGACGAGCCTGGCACAGCTCGTCGGCGGCAGCCTCGCCTCCTATTCGCGCTACGAAATTTACATCTTGGCGCTCGACTTTGCGGCGCTTGCCGTTGTCTATCGCGAGCCCGTTGCGCGGTGGACCCGGAGTGCCGGCCTCCTGCGCTGCGGCGTCATGGCGCTTCTTATCGTGGTCGCATTTTCGGGCTACGTGCGCCGCAATCTGGTGACGCCCGAAGCTGCGGCCAATGTCTTCGAGCAGCAATACCAACTGAACCGGCTGGCGACCGAGTTTTAT
>JBAVMB010000393.1:0-1918 GCA_049689615.1 Allostellaceae bacterium | reverse complement strand
GCTGTTGTTCATGGTGCGCTGCGGCTTCGACAGTTTCGAGGTCGATGCCGAACGCGCCCGTGCCGAGAATTGGCCGCAGGCTTTCCGTGAGTTCGAGCAGTTCTACCAGCCCGCCGCCGACCGCCGGGAGCCGATCCTGCACCAGCGCTTGCGCGGCTGGCAGACCGCCGCGGAGTAGGCTCCCGCGGCATTGCCTCGGCCGCGACCGGTAACTCAGTTGCGTTCTTCGATTCAGTTTCGCGCTTGACGCGCTACGTCTTGTCACTTTGGCTTCGCGCTTGACGCGCTACGCCAACGTGTATTCCGCCTGGTCCTCGTAGATCGAGCCGCTCTTGGTGAGATAGCTCGCCACGAGCTGGAACTGCCCGACGTCGAACGGCGCGGCGTGGAACAGCGCGTACTCGGCGAGATAATCGCCAAGCCTGGCGTCGGGCTTGCCCTTGAGCCGCGCCAGCGTCACGTGCGGCGCGAAGCGGCGCTTCTCCGGCTCGATGCCGCTGCGCGCGATAGCGCTTTCGACCTTTTCCTGGAGATGGGCGAGGTCCGGGTTGCGCGCGACGCCGACGAACAGATTGCGCGCGTTGAACGAGCCGATTCCAGTGAGCGTCAATGCAAAGCGCTTGGCACGGATGCCGGCGAGTGCCGCGTCGACGTCGCTTGCCACGCCTTCGTCGACTTCACCGATGAAACGCAGCGTCACGTGGTAGTTGCCGGGATCGACCCAGCGTGCGCCCGGCAGACCGCTGGCGAGCCGCGACAGCGCCAGCTTGAGCTCGGGCGGCAAGGCGATGCCGACGAACAGCCGTAGCATTTCAACCGCCCAGTGGCGGCCGGGTGGCGGCCGGTGCATGCGGTTCGCGGGACGAAATTGCGCGCCAGCCCATGTTTTTCGGTTCTTCCCCGCGAATGGTGTGCGAATTTGGCCGCCGCAACGGACGCGGTCAATCGGGGCCGCCGGACGGGCCCTCGCTAACAGGGAATTTAGGCCCCAGGCCAAGGGCTTACTCGGTCATTGAATTGCCCACAACCTGTGCCAATATCACGGCCGAAGCCACTTCGGCTTAGAGAGGTTCCAAACCATGTCATTCGATACCGGCAATCGCTTTGCCGCACGGACGGCAATCCCGCAGGTCGGCATCGACCAGGGCCTGCGCAGCTACATGCTGCGCGTTTACAACTATATGGCCGGCGCGCTCGCCATCACCGGCGTGGTGGCTTACTTCGCCGCAGCCAGCGGGCTTTACGTGGCGCTCATGCAGAAGCCGATCCTGTTCTGGATCGTCGTCTTCGCGCCGCTCGGCCTGGTGCTGCTGTTGAGCTTCCGCATCCAGAAAATGAGTCTGCACGCCGCACAGGCGACATTCTGGGGCTACGCCGCGCTGGTCGGCCTGTCGCTGGCCGGGCTGTTCCTGGTTTATACCGGCGCCAGCATTGCGGAGGTGTTCTTCATCACCGCCGCCATGTTCCTCGCCACGAGCCTCTACGGCTACACCACCAAGCGCGACCTGACCGGTTTCGGCCACTTCATGTTCATGGGCCTGATCGGCATCATCATCGCGATGGTGGTGAATTTCTTCCTCAAGTCACCGGCCCTCTACTTCGCCGTCTCGGTGATCGGCGTGCTGGTGTTCACCGGCCTCACCGCCTACGACACCCAGAACATCAAGGAGATGTACTGGGAAGGCGACGGCGACGTCGTCGCCGGCAAGAAGGCAGTCATGGGTGCGCTGCGGCTTTACCTCGACTTCATCAACCTGTTCATCATGCTGATGCAGCTCATGGGCCAGCGCCGCAACTAGGCGCGACCCGAGCCGGAAGACCGAAGGGGCCCGTTCGCGGGCCCCTTCTTTTTGGCGCTGACGTCAGTGCGCCGCGCGCGGCAGCAGGCGCCAGGCCTTCATGCCGGCGATTTCGCCTT
>JBAVMB010000392.1:0-2630 GCA_049689615.1 Allostellaceae bacterium | reverse complement strand
CCGTTGCGGTGGCGCCAGACCGAGCTGCGCGGCCCGCTCGACGACAGCGGCGATGAAATCGAAGACCGAGGTCGCCGGCTGGCCGGCGAAATGAAAAACACCGTGGCCAGCCGCGCCGACACGCGGTAGCGCCGCGGTTATCGCGACAATTGCGTTCGCCAGATCGGCCGCCGACGTTGGACAGATAGAGCGGTCGGTCACGCCGGCAAAATCGTGTCGCAACCGCTGCCGCACCAAAACCCGATTCAGCAGGCTACGCTCGTATGGACTGAAGATGGTCGAAGTGCGCAAGACGACATGCGGCACGCCGAGCGCGCCAAGGACAGATTCACCAGCCCATTTGCTGCGGCCGTATACACTGTGCGGATTGACGGCGTCGGCTTCCGTATAAGGCGTATCGGCGACACCGTCGAAGACATAGTCGGTCGAGATGTGGATGACGGTCGCGCCGACGATGCCGGCGGCCTTGCCGATGTTGACGACCGCTTCGAAATTGGCGGCGAACGCCGCGTCGGGCTCGCTTTCCGCCTTGTCGACGGCGGTGTAGGCGGCGGTATTGATGATCACGGAAGGCTGCAGGCTGCGTACCAAGCTGATCACCAAATCCTGATTCTCGATGTCGATCTCGCGCCCGACGTAAAACGGCGTGACATCCCACGGCCACGGCGCGATCGCCAGTTCGCGCGCCAGTTGGCTCCCCTTGCCGAGAACGAGCGCGGTGCGGCTCATGGCGCCACTGCGGCGGACAAGTTTTGCGCCAACATCGCACTCATTGGGCGAATTCCTTGGCCGGCGGGCGGGCAAAGAGATCGGCCCGGCCGACTGTGGCAAGCGCTGGCCACGCCGCGTCTTTCGACGAGACCACTGCGTGTTGCGACACGGCGGGCCAGCGGATGCCGAGCGCGGGATCGTCCCATCGGATACCGCGCTCGTACGACGGCGCATAAACCGTCGAGACCTTGTAACTGACGATCGTATCGTCGACCAATGTGCAGAACCCGTGCGCGAAACCGGCGGGGATGAACAGTGCGTCGTCGCGGCTCGCGTCGAGCCGCACCGTGACATGCCGGCCGAACGTCGGCGACCCGACGCGCAGATCGATGGCGACGTCGAAGATCGCGCCCCGCAGCACGCGCACCAATTTGGCCTGCGCGAACGGTGGCAGCTGATAATGCAGGCCGCGGACCGTGCCGGCGTGGACCGAGCAGGATTCATTGTCCTGCACGAACGCGATATCGATGCCGGCCTCGGCGAAGGCACGCTCGCTGTAGGTTTCGCGAAACCACCCGCGCCCATCCTGGTAACGGTTACCCGTCACCAACAGGATGTCGCCGATCGGCTGGCGCGCGACGCGCATCATCGCAGCCAAGCCTTGCGCCAGTCGCCGAGATGCTGATCGAGCATCCAATCGGCAAGCACGGTTTCACGCAGAGCTTCGCCATCGCGCCGGCACGCATCGCGGTCGGCCGCCATTTCGCGGATCGCCTTGACCCAATCGCGATGGCGGTTCTTAACGCGATGGACGGGCATGCTGCCTTGATACGGCACGATGTCAGTGCAGATCACCGGAATGCCGAGCACGCCGTATTCGAGCAGGCGCAGGTTGCTCTTGGCTTCGTTGAACGGATTGAGCTCGAGCGGCGCAACGCCGAGGTCGATCCCGAGCGACGCAAGCTTAGGCGGGTACTCCGAGATCGGCACCCAGTCGTGAAATTCCTTCACGAACGGCCGTAACGCGTCCGGACACATGCCGAAGAAAACCCAATCGACGTCCTTCGCCGTCTCCTCGACAACGCTAGCCATCATCTCCAGGTCGCCGAGATGGCCGAGGGCGCCGGCCCAGCCGACGCGCATCCGGCCCTCGTTGCGCGGCTGCTCGCGCAGGCCCTGCCAACGACCACGTTCGAGCCGGTTGGGCAGGACGACGACCTGATCGCACATCGAGCCATACGCCTTCGCCAACGGTTCGGTGCTGACAACCAGGCGTTCGCACGAGGCGAGCGCGCGGCGCAGGCGCTGGCCGACGTCGCGCGGAATGTTGGGACGATGAATGCTTTTGAGCGGCAGATTGGTGAGCAGATCGTCGAGCTCAAAGACGCGGAAAGCACGACTGTGCCGCTTGATCTCCTCGATCTTCTCGATTTGGTGTTCTTCGATCTGGCGCTGGAACACGATGGTTTCGGGCGCAATGCGCGCATATTCGGGCGGCATCATCAGGCGCATCGTCTCACAGGAGTGCAACACGCCGGCGTCGAACAGGACGCGGCTTGGTGCGATGATCCGATACTCACCGCAGGCGTCGCGGTCGGCGGCATGGGCGATAACGCGCGGCCGCGGCCGGAATTCGGGGCTCCAGCAGCGCATGCGATCGGCTTCGATGTCGAAACCGGTGCCGATCGACGACAGGTTGGGATTGTATGCCGGATCGAAGGCGATCACCGGCATCCAGCGATCGTACATCGCGTCGCGCTCGCGATTGAGGCGCGCACGCTGCTCGGCAGTGGGCTCCTTGCGCGCCCGGTCGCGCCGGCTGACGCCGGATTCGTGCATCAGCCGCGCATACGGCGTCCAGACGACGAGGTAACCGGCACGGCGGACTTTCAGGCAGTAATCGATGTCCTGGTAATTGT
>JBAVMB010000391.1:0-2929 GCA_049689615.1 Allostellaceae bacterium | reverse complement strand
GCCCTTCCTTGATGCGTCCGACAGCGCGCGTCACCTTGCGCGAAACGAACGTCTCGCCGCGCCGCGGACTTTCGTGATTGAACAAGATGCCGTTGCAAATGAACAGGCCGTAGGCCTCGCGGTAGTTCACCGCGTACCAATGCGCCGCCACCTTGCTGACGGCATAGGGACTGCGCGGCTCGAACGGCGTCTTTTCGTGCTGCGGCGGCTTGGCGCCACCAAACATTTCCGACGAGCCGGCCTGATAGAAGCGGACCTTGCGGCCGCCATGCGCGACGTGATCGCGCAACGCCTCGAGCAGCCGCAACGTGCCGAGCGCGTCGATGTCGGCGGTGTATTCCGGCACCTCGAACGACACTTTGACGTGGCTCTGGGCGCCGAGATTATAGATCTCGTCGGGCTGGACCTTCTCCAGGACGCGGCGCAGCGCGGTGCCGTCGGACAGGTCGCCGTAATGGAGCGTCAGGTTGGCGCCGGCGACGTGCGGATCGTGATAAAGGTGGTCGATCCGGTCGGTGTTAAACAGGCTCGCCCGGCGTAGCATGCCGTGCACCGCGTAGCCTTTGCCAATGAGCAAATCGGTGAGATAGGCGCCGTCCTGGCCGGTGACGCCGGTGATCAACGCGCGCTTAACCATGGGGCTGCTAAAATCCTCCTGCGGGTCGCGATCCTATTACAATCCCGGCCGTTCCGCGACCGGCCTGTGAGCGATTAAGCCTTGAGGAATCAAGGCGAATGGAGGCATTTTGCGTGTAAGGACCCTTTCCGGATGAGCGAAGCCACCGCCCGTAGGATCGAGCCGCAAGCCCTGCCGGTGCGCGCCGCTGAGCTCACCGTCGTGATTCCGACCCTTAACGAGCGGGAGAACATCGCGCCGCTGTTGGAACGGCTCGATCTGACGCTGGCCGGCACGCGCTGGGAAGTGATTTTTGTCGACGACGATTCGACCGACGGTACGCCCGAAGTGGTGCGCGAGATCGGTCGCAATGACCCGCGAGTGCGCTGTTTGCAGCGCATCGGCCGGCGCGGCCTGTCAACCGCCTGCATCGAAGGCATCCTGGCCTCAGCCTCGCCGTTCGTCGCCGTGATGGACGCCGATCTGCAGCACGACGAATCACTGCTGCCGGGCATGCTCAATGCGCTGCGCCACGAGGCCTGCGATATCGTCGTCGGCTCGCGCTATGTCGCCGGCGGCGGCGTCGGCGAATGGGACAAGACCCGCGCCAACATGAGCGACCTCGCCACCAAGCTGTCGCGCCTGATCTGCAAGACCGAAATCGCCGATCCGATGAGCGGTTTCTTCATGGTGCGCCGCGACGTATTTGAAAGTGCAGTGCGCGGTCTGTCAGGCCAGGGCTTCAAGATTTTGCTCGATCTGCTGGCGTCGCTGCCGGCGCCGCCGCGCTTCAAAGAGCTGCCGTACCAGTTCCGCAACCGGCGCTACGGCGAGAGCAAGCTCGACACCATGGTGGCGTGGGAATTCGGCATGCTGCTGGCCGACAAGCTGATCGGCCACATCGTGCCGGTGCGCTTCGCGCTGTTCGCGCTGATCGGCGCGCTGGGCGTAGTCGTCGATCTGATCGTGCTGTCGCTGGCGCTGACTGTCGGCGCCGGATTCATCGCCGCCCAGGCGATTGCCACGCTGGTGGCAATGACTTCGAACTTCTTCCTCAACAACATCTTCACCTACCGCGACCAGCGGCTCAAAGGCTGGCGCCTGTGGCGCGGCCTGCTGTCGTTCTACGTCATCTGCGCGCTGGGCGCGGTCGCCAATGTCGGCTTCGCCGCGTTCGTCTTTGCCGGCGATGCGCATTGGCTGGCCGGCTTCAAAGGCATTCCGTGGCTCGCCAGCCTCGCCGGCGTGATCGTCGGCTCGGTGTGGAACTATGCGGTGTCTTCGGTCTTTACCTGGAAGCGCAAATAGCGCGCAGCATTCCTACTGCCGGCGCTGCGGCCGCAGCTGATAGCGGTCGCCGGTGATCTTCTCGAACATCACGTCGATCATCGGGTGGCTGATCGGGCCATTGTCGGCATCCGGCAGCAGATTCTGTTCCGAGACATAAGCTTCGTAGGGGCCGCCCTGGGCGTTTTGCGCCAGCAGGTGATAGAACGGCTGATCCTTCGACGGCCGACGGTCGGCCGGGATCGACTGATACCATTCCTCGGAGTTGTTGAAGATCGGATCGACGTCGTAGATCACGCCGCGGAACGGATAGAGCCGGTGGCGCACGATCTGGCCGACCGAGAATTTAGCCTGCCGAAGAATCACCTGGCCGCTGCAACCCATCTGGCCCTCATCTGCGCGCCACCGTCGCGCGCCTGAAACCTTAGGGTGATTCCGTTGTCACGCTCAAGCGACAACGGGCGAGTCTCGCCGAAAATCAGCGCTGGCCTTGATAGCGCCGCGCCAGCCGCAACAGCTCGAGATCGCACGTCTGCTTGGCGATCTCCTCGAGATCCTCGAAATAGGTTCGCAGGCCTGCCGGGCTCAGCCGGCCGATCAGCCAGCCGACAAATTGCTCCGGCGTCTTGACCCAAGTAGGCAACGGGTCGAGGCCGTGGCCGATCGGCAGCACCGCGCGCAGGATGCGCCAGCGCCGACGACGCAACTGCTCGTCGACTGGATCGAGGTCGGCTTCGAGTGCCCACCCCGGGCGACTTTGCGCGCCACCGCTGCGTCCCGCCATATCGACTCAACCCCTACCGTCATTCGGCGCACGGTCCAAACCTGCGCCGCGTTAAGATTACCCAAAGGTAATGTTAATATAGCCAAAAGAATTACTGTTGCAAGGACGAAAACGGCTAATCCAACCGAAATATTGAGTTGGATTACCCAAATAGTTAACGCAGAAGTGTCAAGTCGAGCGCCGATCATTAATCTTCCGTCGGCTGGCTTGCCGTCCGTGGCCGCGCGGCGTCAAACGTGCCG
>JBAVMB010000390.1:0-5631 GCA_049689615.1 Allostellaceae bacterium | reverse complement strand
GTTGGCAACTTCGGGTTGACGGTTTCGGGTGAGCGCCGGACGACCTTGCCGGTGACGGTGACGACGCTTTCCAGCTTGAGGGCGTCGGCTTGCTTGAACAGTGGACTCGCAACATCGATGACGCACTGCGTCACACCGAAATGATCGCGCAAATCCACGAACAGCAGCTGGCCGTGGTCGCGTTTGCGATGCACCCAACCCGACAGCCGTACCGCCTTGCCTTCGTGGTCCAGGCGCAATTCGCCGCAATTATACGTCCGATAGAGATGCATCTGCCGATCCGTCCTTCGCGCGAGCGAGGCGAAAAGCGCACGGGACCGGGCTTTTTGTCAAGGCGCGCGTCCTTCGCGGTTTCTGGCGGCCGGCGATTCGGTGTATGAAGGCGGCATGAGTGTTTTGATCACCGAGCGCACCGCGCTCGAGGCGTTTTGCCACGGCCTCGCCGGTGCCCCTTACGTCACCGTCGACACCGAATTCATGCGCGATAAGACTTATTGGCCGCAACTGTGCCTGGTGCAGCTGGCGGGGCCAACCGGCGCTGCCGCGGTCGACCCGCTGGCCCAGGGCATGGACCTGGCGCCGCTTTATGCCTTGATGGCCGATCCGGCCATTCTCAAGGTCTTCCACGCCGCGCGGCAGGACATCGAGATCTTCTACAACGCCACCAGCAAGGTGCCGGCACCGATCTTCGACACCCAGGTCGCGGCGATGGTCTGCGGCTTTGGCGAATCGGCGAGCTATGAAACCCTGGCGGCGCGGCTCGCTGGCGCGCACATCGACAAGACGTCGCGCTTCACCGACTGGTCGCACCGGCCGCTGACCGACCGGCAGCTCAAATACGCCATCGCCGATGTGACGCATCTGCGTTTGGTCTACGAGAAATTGGCCGCCCAGCTCGACCGCAGCGGCCGCCACGGCTGGCTCGACGAGGAGATGGCGGTCCTAACCAATCCGGCGACCTATCGGCTCGATCCGTCCGACGCCTGGAAGCGGCTCAAGGTGCGCAGCAACAACCGCCGGATGCTTGCGTTGGTGCACGGGCTGGCGGCCTGGCGCGAGACAGCGGCGCAACAGCGCAATCTGCCGCGCAACCGGATCATCCGTGACGAAGCGTTGCTCGAGATCGCCGCCCACGCGCCGACAAGCACCGAAGAACTCGCGCGCACGCGCGGCCTCGGCAAGGGCTTTGCCGAAGGGCGGTTGGGCGGCGAGGTGCTGGCGGTCGTGGCGCGCGTCGCCGAGCTGCCGGAAAGCGAATATCCGCATCCGGCGCCGCGCCGCGAATTGCCGCAAGGCCTTGGTCCGCTGGTCGAGTTGCTGCGCGTTCTGTTGAAGCTGCACTGCGAGGAGAATCACGTCGCCACCAAGCTGGTCGCCGACAGCGAGGATCTCGAGCTGATCGCGGCCGACGATCACGCGCCAGTGCGGGCATTGCAGGGCTGGCGCGCCGAGTTGTTCGGCAGGGACGCGCTTGACCTCAAGCATGGCCGGCTGGCGCTGACCGCCGCCGGCAAGCGCATCAAGCTGGTGCGTACCGCGGCGACGCCGGCCGCAGCTGCCCAGTAACGCTCAGGGACGTTTCATCACGCCTTTGCGGCCCATGGCCTTGGCCAGGGCATCGAGCCGCCGTTGTACGCTTTCGCCGAAGCGCTGCGCGCCATCGCCATTGAGCGACAGTTGGATTTCATGGCCTTGCAGCGCGACCGACGTGCCGTGCAGTGCGGCCGGCACGCCGCCGCTGATCGTGTAGGCCAGCCGCAACGCCAAGCCGATGATCCGCGCCTCCGGCAGTTCCGATTCGTCGAGCAATTCGAGCGGCGCCAGCAGTTCGACGGTGCCGCGGCCGCCATAGCGCGCGTGCAGCGTCGCGGCGACGAACGCCCGACCGGCGTGATCGATGCCCGCCACCGGCATGTAGAGCGCATGCCGTACCGCCTGCTCGGCGCGGTAGTCGGGATGGTCGTTCCAGGCGATATCCGACAGCAGCGCCGCCGCGTGCCGCAGCCGCTTTTGCTCGGGCCGCTCTTTGGGGAATAGCGGATTCATCCAGGCGAACAGCGCGTCGCCGATGTCGCCGAAGCGGGTGTTGGCGCGCGCGGTTTCGAGACAAGCGGTGATCAGCGGATCGGCCGCGCGCTCGGCCGGATCCAGCAAGCTGAAATGATGACCTTCGCGCAATCCCCAGGCCGAGAAGACGATGCGCTTCGGGTCCATCCGTTTCATGATGCGCGCGAGCACGCGCCCCGCCAGCGGCACCACCTCAAGCCGCTTCTTGGATAGGCCGGCGATGCCGTCGAGCGATTTGCGCGTCTGCTTGGCAACAAAGTCGAGGAACCGCTCGGCCTCGCCACGCGACAGCGTATAGTTCTGGATGATGTGCAGCGGATACTGGCTTTCCGCCATGTGGATGCGCGCCAGGGCGCGCCACGAGCCGCCGACGGCGTAGAAATTGCCGCCATCGGCGGCGGTCAGCCACGGCACCGTCGCCAAAAGCCGATCGATGACGTCCTTGAGATTCTTGTCGTCGTCGGCCAAATCGGCCAGCCGCAGCGGTCCGAGCGGCAAGGTCGCGGCGCGGCCAACGGCGCCTTTGCCAATTTCGATCAGCTCGATCGAGCCGCCGCCTAAATCGCCGACGATGCCGCCCGCATCGGGCATGCCCGCCAGCACGCCCATGGCCGACAGCCTTCCCTCTTCCTCGCCCGACAGGACGCGGACGCGCAAATTGTAGCGCTTCTCGATTTCTTGGACGAAGGCTGGACCGTCCGCCGCATCGCGCACCGCCGCTGTCGCCAGCACGTCGAATCGCGTGGCGCCGAGCGTGCGCGCCAGCGCCACGAAACGCTGCATGTTGGTGCGCACCATCTCGACGCCTTCGGCATCGAGCTTGCCGGTTTTGTTGAGGCTGCGTCCGAGACCGCAAAGGACTTTTTCGTTGAACAGCGTCCGCGCCGGGCGCTTCAGCCCGTCGAACACAACGAGACGGAGAGAATTCGAGCCGATATCGACGACCGCGACTGCGTCACGCCGGACGGCTCCTTCCGCCGCCGCGGCAAAACGCTGCGCCATTCTCAGGAGTCACCCCGTTCGGCCACCAAACGCGGTGACGGCCGCGCACGTTGCTGCAGGGCGCTGCCACGACCGGAAAGGCTCGGATTGGTCATGAAATATGTATGCGCGCTCGGCGCATGAGAATCAACACTCGCCCGCTCGTAAACGCCGTCCGGCCCCAGCCACCAGGTCTGTGCTTCGTCCTTCAACGAAGTTTGCATGATTTCGACCATGACCTGTCGATGCACGGTTTCGTTCTCGATCGGCACCAGCGCCTCGACTCGCCAGTCGAAATTGCGCGGCATCCAATCCGCGGACGAAATGAACACCAACGCATCGTGCGACGGGAGTGCCTTGCCGTTGCCGAAGCACACGATTCGACCATGCTCGAGGAAGCGGCCAATGATGCTTTTGACGCGGATGTTTTCGGACAGGCCCTTGACGCCGGGCCGCAGGCAGCAGATGCCACGGACGATCAGATCGATTTTCACGCCTTCCTGCGAGGCGGCGTAGAGACGGTCGATCAACGCCGGATCCACCAGCGAATTGAGCTTCGCCCAGATCTGCGCCGGCCGGCCGGCGCGGGCATGCGCGATTTCGGCATCGATCAGTTTGGTCAGGCGCTGGCGCAGATTGATCGGCGCAATCGCGATCTTCTCGAGCTTGGCGGGCGTCGCATAGCCGGTCATGTAGTTGAACAGCTGTTGCGCGTCGCGGCACAGCGCCGGATCACAGGTGAAGAAGCTGAGATCGGTGTAAACCTTGGCGGTGTACGGATGGTAATTGCCGGTGCCGTAGTGGACGTAGAGGCGCATCTCGCCGCTCTCGCGTCGCGCCACCAGCGAGACCTTGCAATGGGTCTTGAGCTGGATGAAGCCATAAACCACCTGCACGCCGGCCCGCTCCAGGTCGCGCGCCCAGCGGATATTGCGTTCCTCATCGAAGCGGGCCTTCAGCTCGACCAGTGCCGTGACCGACTTGCCGGCCTCGGCGGCTTCGATCAGGGCGCGGACGATCGGGCTGTCGTCACTGGTGCGATAGAGCGTCTGCTTGATGGCAACAACCGCAGGGTCGTGTGCCGCCTGGCGCACGAACTGCACCACCACGTCGAAGCTCTCATAGGGGTGATGGACAAGGATGTCCTTTTGCCGGATCGCCGCGAAGCAATCGCCGCCGAAATCGCGGATGCGCTCGGGAAAGCGCGGATTGTACGGCGTGAAGACAAGGTCGGGACGTTCGTCGATGATTAGCTGCTTGGTGTCGGACAGGCCGAGAATGCCGTCGAGCGGAAATACGTCGTCGGCCGAGGCATCGAGCCGCTCGATGAGAAAGCGACGCAGCTCTTCGGGCATCGCAGCCTCGACGCCGAGATAGATGACGTGGCCGCGCCGCCGCCGCTTCAAGGCGCTTTCGAACAGCCGCACCAGGTCCTCGGCCTCTTCCTCGATTTCGACTTCGCTGTCGCGCAAAACGCGGAACACGCCCTTGCCAACCACGGCGAAACCGGGAAAGAGCTGATCAAGGAATTCGCCGATCACCTGCTCAACCGGGATGAAGCGGATTTCCTTACCCGGCAGCCGAACGAACCGCGCGATCGACGGCGGAATCAGGATGAGCGCCTGCATGTGGTTGCCGTCGCTTTTGCGCGCGAGCTCGAGCACCAAGCCGAAGCCGAGATTGGCGACGAACGGAAACGGATGCGCCGGATCGATCGCCAGCGGTGTCAGCACCGGAAAGATCTCTGCCATGAACCGTTCACGCACGAAGGTACGGTCGGAGGCGGTCAGGTCCTCGGGACCGACGACCGCGACGCCGCGCTCGGACATTTCGTGACGCAGGGTCCGCCAAGTCACCTGCTGGTCCTGCATCAGCTTGCCGGCGCGGCGATTGATCGCGACCAGCTGTTGCGCTGGCGTCAAGCCGTCCTGGCTGGGTGTCGCGATGCCAGCCTGGACCTGACCCTTGAGTCCAGCGACGCGCACCATGTAGAACTCGTCGAGATTGTTTGCCGAAATCGACAGGAAGCGCAGACGCTCCAGCGGAGGATAACGGCGATTGTCGGCTTCGGCGAGGACACGCTCATTGAAGGCAAGCCACGACAGTTCGCGGTTGATGAACCGGTCGGGCGAACGTTCGCCCGCTGGTGCGCCTGCCGAGCGCGCTTGCGCTTCCGGCCTGACCGCCATTTCCCGCTCCATGCCCCAAGTTTATAAACCCTATGTGAACATCTTATTGCGGTGCAGGGCAAGCAGTTGAGCACGCTTTTCCTTCTGCGGCACGCCAAGGCCGTGGCCCAGCATGCCGATGGCGACCGCGCCCGCGCCCTGAGCGATGTGGGCCGCGATAGCGCCAGCACGATCGCCGCCGCGATCGCCGAACGTCACATGGCGCCATCGCTCGTCTTGTGCTCGGACTCGGCCCGCACGCGCGAAACCCTCGACATCGTTCTGCCGGCGCTGAAACCCAAACCCGAGATCGTCTACGAGGAGGCGCTCTACCTCGCCGACGCCAAACAGCTGCTCCAGCGCCTCCGCCGCATTCCTGATAGCGTCCGCTCGGTGATGCTGGTCGCCCACAATC
>JBAVMB010000389.1:0-2606 GCA_049689615.1 Allostellaceae bacterium | reverse complement strand
ATTTTCGCCATGGCCAGCGTCCTTCTGGTTTTCCTGCCGTCGGTAACGCGCGAACGCACATCCTATCTCGACGACCGGATCGACGCGGCGCATCTGGCGATTTTTGCCCTGGAAGCCACACCCAACTACATGGTTAGCAAGGAATTGTCGGACATGCTGCTCGCACATGTCGGCGCCCACGGCATCGTCGTTCACATGGCCGATCGCACCCTCATTCTGGCGGAGGACATGCCGCCGTCAGTGGCGGCGACGTACGACCTGCGGACGGAATCCATGCTGCAGATGATGGGCGACACGATGGCGACGCTGTTCCACTCCAGCAAACGTGTGGTGCGCATCCTCGGCGTGTCGCCCAAGGATCGCAACGTGACTGTCGAAGTCGTGTTCGATGATGGGCCGTTGCGCCGCCAGCTGTTGCGGTTCGGCGCGCGCGTTTTCGCCATTTCGCTGGTCATATCGCTGATCACTGCGGCGCTGGTCTATCTGACGTTGCGCTGGCTGTTGGTCGCGCCGCTGCGCCGCATGACCACGAGCATGATGGCGTTTCGCAACAACCCGGAGGACGAATCACGCGTCATCCGTCCGTCTCAGCGGCGCGACGAGGTTGGCCTCGCCGAACGTGAGTTGGCGACGATGCAGGCGACCGTGCGGCAGTCGCTGCGGCAGAAGGAGCGCCTCGCGGCGCTCGGCACCGCGGTATCCAAGATCAACCACGACCTGCGCGGCATTCTGTCGACGGCGCGACTCACCTCCGATAGCCTCGCCGGCAGCACCTCGCCGGAGGTGAAACGCGTCGTGCCGGCACTGCTGGCGGCGATCGATCGCGCGGTCGCGCTCTGCACTGGCACGCTCAATTACACGCGCGACAGCGCGCCGCCGCTGCACCGCAGCCGGTTCCCGCTCGCGGCACTCGCTGATGAGCTCATCAACGGCTCCAGCCCTATCGCGCGGAACGGCTTCAATGTCGTCAACGAAGTGCCCGCCGACTTGGTCGCCTATGCCGACCGCGACCAGCTTCTCCGGGTGCTCGAGAACCTGACACGCAATGCCATGGAATGCGGCGCACACCGCTGCGCGATCGCCGCCGCGCGCAATGGCGCTGGCCTGCACATCGCGGTCAGCGACGACGGTCCGGGCCTGCCGCCGAAAGCGCGGACGCACTTGTTCACGCCGTTCTCAGGCTCAGCGCGGCCGGGCGGCACCGGCCTCGGCCTTGCAATCGCGCGCGAGATCATGCGCGCCCATGGCGGCGATATCGCGCTCCAACGCAGCGACGCCGGCGGCACGGTGTTCGCGCTCACCCTGCCGCCGGATGGCGCTGCGGCCTAATCGAGCGCCAACAGCTCGGATTTGAGGTAGGCGCTCTCGGGCAGAAACGGATGCACCGGATGATCCGGCGCGGCACCGGCTGTCTGCAGCACGCGAGCACCGCGGCCGGCATCGGCAATGCCGCGACGGACGGATTCGGCGAACTCCGCAATGCCGACATTGTGCGAACACGAGGCGATGAACAGCAGACCGCGCGGTGCCACCACCGACACCGCCAGGCGCGCCAACTTGCAGTAACCACGCAGGCCGGAGCCGAGGTCCTTCTTCGATTTGACGAAGGCCGGCGGATCGGCGACGACGATATCGAAACGCTCGCCAGTAGCCGCCAGCCGTTCAAGCTCGCCAAAGGCTTCGGCGCGCACGAACCGGCAGCGCGCCTCGACGCCGTTTGCCGCCGCCGCACGGCCGGCAAGTGCCAGTGCGGCCTCCGAACGGTCGATGGCGACCACAGCGCGCGCGCCCCGATGCGCTGCCGTCACCGCGAAACCGCCGGCGAAGCAATAAGCGTCGAGGACGCGGCAATCCCTCGCCAGGGCGGCGATGGTTTTCCGGTTCTCGCGCTGGTCGAAGAACCAGCCGGTTTTCTGGCCGCCGAGTGGATCGGCGAAAAAGCGCGCGCCGTTTTCAACAAGTTCGACTGCGCCGTCGAGCGTGCCGGCCGCCAGCCGCACCTCCTCGGCCAGGCCTTCGAGCTTGCGGCCGGCGCCGTCGTTGCGCAGCACAACGGCCTTGGGCGCCAGCACGCTAGCGAGCGCGGCGACGACCTCGGACTCCAGTAGCGCCATGCCGGCGGTGTTGAGCTGCGCGACAACGACGTCACCGAAGCGATCGATGACCAGACCCGGCAGGCCGTCGGCTTCGGCGTGGACAGCGCGATAAAAGGGTTCAGGATAGAACCGCTGGCGCAAAGCGATCGCAGCTTGGACCCGGGCAGCGATGAAGGCGCGGTCGACGACGACGGCCGGGTCCCGATCGACGATGCGCGCCGCCACCAGCGCATGTGGATTGAATGTCGCCAGGCCGAGCGGCTTACCCGACGCAGCGGCAACGCGCACCAGGCTTCCCGGCAGCAGCGCCTTGGCCGCCTTGTCCATCTGGATTTCGTTGGAATAGATCCAAGGGTGCCCCTGCTCGGCGCGTTTGTGCCGGCCGGGCATCGTGGTCACGACTGGATAGTCGGGCGCGCTCACCGCCTGGCGCCGCGCGCGTTCGCGATCGGCGGCGCGAATTGCGGCTCGATGTCCCAGGGGAACAGGATCCAGGTATCCTGGCTTACT